>CBDUAX010000105.1:0-10710 GCA_965365235.1 uncultured bacterium | reverse complement strand
TTTGGTCCCCGTGGCAGAGCCTGACGGTCGAGACCGGACCGTGGACTGGCACGCGCGCTACAACTCCGACACCTATTTCGCAGACGACTCCAAGGGGGGACCGCCCTACTGGGGCAAGTACATCTTCCACGACAACAACCGGGACGGCCTTCAGCTCTCGGCACGCCTGACCCAGGAGCTGGTGGGGCTCTTCCTGGAATGGAAGTTTCCCGTGGGCCACGACCTCCACGAGTCGGTGCCCTACCTGTATGTCTCAACCGGCACCGGGCCCTACAACCCGACTGTAGATCCCATCACCATCTCGGAGTGGCAGTGGATGTCCAACTTCGAGGTGACCTCCCTGACGGCCGAGGGAATGCCCGGGGTTTGGACCCACGGATTCTACACGGGTTGGTACCCCGGGTATCTCCTCTGGGTGACCAATACCCGGAACGCCGTCGGGCGGTTTTACGAGACCTTCGGTAACTCCTATCCCAACACGGTGGAGAGGGAGTTGGGAGAAAGCCGAACCAGCGTGGAATGGTATCGGCCGAGTCCCCCGCGGGAGACCACGCTCTGGTCTCTCCGGAACAACACCAACTACATGCAAACCGGAGCCCTTGCGGCGCTGGAATTGGTAGCCGACAACCGCCAGATGATCCTTGAGAACTACTGGAAGAAGGCCAACAACTCCCTGAACAAGGGTAAGTCCGAGGCCCCTTACGCCTACGTGATTCCCGCGAACCAGGATCGGACCGCCGACGCCGCCTACATGGTCAATCTCCTTAGGCGCCAGGGCCTGGAGATCCATCGGGCGACCGACGCCGGGACCTTCGGGGCTGTGGAGGTGGCGGAGGGCGACTACGTCCTCCGCATGGACCAGCCGTATCGGAACTACGCCCTCACCCTCATGGAGGAGCAGGAGTTCCCTGCGGATGCCCCGGCGCCGTACGACGATGTCGCCTGGACCTTCCCCTACATGTTCAACGTGACCACCCATACCGTGGATGACGCCACCATCCAATCTGATCTCGAGATGGAGATGGTGAGGGCTCCCGTCTCCCCTCAGGGCGAGATCCATGGCCGTGGGGGAGAGGTCTTCGTCGTCGAGCCGAACGCGTCAGCGCATCTCATGAAGGCTCGTCTCGCTCTGGGCACCGCTCCCGTATCGGTGACGGAGGAGGAGACTTGGGTGAACGATGAGGTCCTTGTGGCCCCAGGTGCCTGGGTCCTGGACGCAACCGACCCAACGGAAAGCTGGATCGAGGAACAGGGCTTCACGGCGTACCGGGTAGGAGGCGATGCCCTGGAAGGGGTCGACACCCATGTGATGGACCTTCCCCGGATGGCGCTCCTGCACACGTGGACCCGGACCCAGGATGAGGGGTGGGCCCGCTTCACCCTGGATCAGCAAGGTGTGGAGTACGATTACGTCGGAGAAGACAAGATCGGAAAGATCGGTGACCTGAAGGCCCGCTACGACGTCATCCTCTTCCCGCACCAGGGGGGGCGGAACACGGCCAAGCGCATCTTCCAGGGGCGGGACCCGGACGATGGACCCATGCCCTACACCCCTACCCCTGAACTCCCGAGTCACGGGTTCCCGGACTCCACCGAGAACATGACCGGCGGCATGGGCTTCGAGGGGCTGATGGCGTTGCGGGACTTCGTCGAGTCGGGCGGCACCCTCATCGCCATCGGCTCAGCCTCCACTCTTCCAGTGGACTACGGCCTCTTGCGGGATGTGAACCTCAGGGATGCCGGGAGTGTCTTCATCCCTGGTTCCATCCTCAAGGGCCACGTCTCGGACCCAGAGCACCCGTTGACCTATGGATACGGTGACACGCTGCCCCTCTACCACCAGTACGGGCCCTACTTCACGGTCTCGGATGAAGCCGAGGATGGGATCGCGGTCACCTATGCCTCCGGCGATGAGCTGTTGATGAGTGGAATCGC
The DNA here is from genome assembly GCA_965365235.1 of uncultured bacterium. Classification (GTDB taxonomy): domain Bacteria; phylum Gemmatimonadota; class Gemmatimonadetes; order Longimicrobiales; family Gaopeijiaceae; genus CBDUAX01. The sequence continues at coordinate 8,775 of CBDUAX010000105.1, read as the reverse complement.
CCGGAGCGCCGGATCGCTGGGCGGACAGCCCGCCGTCTATGTTGAGGCAGTCGGGGATGGGTTCATCGTGGTTTACGGGTTCGATGCTTTGCATCGACACCAGAACCACGGGAACCATGCTCTGGTGTGGAATGCCATCCTGAACTGGAACGATCTGGGGGAGGAGTAACGCTGTGGCGGAATCCAAGAGCGAAGTCTTCAGCTCACGGTGGGGAATGCTCCTGGCCATGCTGGGCATGGCTGTGGGCACGGGAAATATCTGGCGATTTCCCCGCATTGCGGCCACCAACGGGGGGGGGACCTTCCTGGTGGCCTGGGCCGTATTCCTCCTCCTCTGGTCCGTGCCGCTGTTGATTCTCGAATTCGGGATGGGGAAGGGGACCCGAAAGGGGACGATTGGTGCATTCGCCAAAACCATTGGACCGAAGTTCGGCTGGATGGGAGCCTGGGTGGCATGGACCGCCACGGCCATCATGTTCTACTACAGCGTGGTCATGGGATGGACCATCCGCTTTTTCTGGGCCACCCTCACCCGGGAAATCCCCACGGAGGTTCCAGGGGCTTTCTGGGACGGGTTCGCTGGGACTCAGTCGGCCCTTTTCACCCACCTCATAGCCATGGCCCTCGGAGTATTCGTGGTCTCGAGGGGCGTCAAGGGGATCGAGAAGGCAGCGAAGCTCCTGATTCCGTCTTTGATCATCCTTGTGGTGGTTCTGGCCATCAAAGCACTCACCTTGCCCGGCGCGAGTCGCGGACTGGCCTTCCTCTTCACCCCGGACTTTTCCGAGCTGGGCAACTACCGGATCTGGTTGGAGGCTCTGACGCAGAACGCCTGGGACACGGGAGCAGGGTGGGGGCTGGCCCTCACCTACGCAGTGTACATGCGGAGCAAAGAGGACACCGCTCTGAACGCCTTTGTCCTGGGCTTCGGGAACAATTCCATGTCCCTCCTTGCCGGGATCATGGTTCTCTGTACCGTTTTCAGCATCATGCCCGATGCGGCTGGGACCATTGTTGGGGCCGGAAACGAAGGCATCACCTTCATCTGGGTTCCGCAACTCTTCGCACAGATCCCTTGGGGCCAATTCTTCATGGCCATCTTCTTCCTTGCGTTGGTCTTCGCGGCCTGGACCAGCCTGGTCAGCATGATCGAGCTGGCCAGCCGCATCCTTCAGGACATGGGACTCACCCGAGGCCGGGCAATCGCCGTGGTGGGGATCTCCGGGCTCCTGTGCGGTGTGCCCAGCGCCCTGAACATGGCCGTCTTCGCAAATCAGGATTGGGTGTGGGGCGTGGGTCTCATGCTCTCAGGCTTCTTCTTTGCCGTTGCGGTCCTGAAGTACGGGGTCACGGAGTGGAGAGAGACCTTCATCAATACCGGACACTCTGACATCCGCATCGGGGCCTGGTGGGACTGGGCCATCCGGCTGGTGGTGGTGGAGGCCGTGGTCCTCATGGGATGGATGCTCTGGGGAGCACGGGGAGACGGCCTGGAGGCGGCCTTGACCCCCTTCTCCAGTTACAACATCGGAAGCGTCCTGGTGCAGTGGGCCATCGTCCTGGCCGTACTCCTGGCCCTGAACAAGTTCCTGGTTCAGAAATCCCTGGGGATTCGGGAGGGCGGAGGCGGGTAGGAGCGCAACCCATTCTCCCGGACCCACTCGCAGCTTTGGACCTGTGGCTCCCCAGAGCATCCCTCGGTCCCGGGATGGGAGCCGGACGTCCCTGACAGGTCGGTAAACTGTTGGACTTCGACACCTTTTCGCGCCGGGCCCACGAGGCCTTTTCGACCATCCCCTCGGAGTTTCGAGAGGGGGTGGATGGACTCACGATTCGGCCTGAGCGGGCCCCCCACCCCGCGTTACCCGACATCTACACCCTCGGGCAATGTCTTACCGAGGGGTACCCCTCCGACTGGTCGGGCCCCGAGACTGTGCGGTCGGTCTTGGTCCTCTTCTTCGGATCATTCCAGGCCCTTGCTGCGCAAACACCCGGGTTCGATTGGGATGAGGAGCTCTGGGAAACCCTCACGCATGAACTGCGGCATCACCTGGAGAGCCTGGCCGACGAAGATGCCCTGGAGGGCGTCGACTATGCCATGGAAGAGTCGTTCCGGCGAGCAAAAGGGGAAAACTTCGATCCGTTTTACTATCAGGCCGGCTTGGAGGTGGCGCCGGGTTTATTCCAGGTGGAGTACGACTTGTTTCTGGAGAAGCCCTGGAGTGAGAATGACAGAGCCTCCGAGCCCCATCTCGTTTTCTCCTGGCATGGATCGGCGTACCGGGTCGCCTGGCCGGAAACCCTCGGGGATGTTCACTACCTGTGGATACGGGGGTTGGAAGTCGGCGCCGGCGCCCTCCAACTCGTGCTCGTGAGGAGGCGAGGGCTCAAGGAGCGGCTCCGGAGGGCCAGGTCAGCTCTGGATCTCTGGGAATCCGAAGCGGTTGCGGAGAAGCTCTGAGGGCCGATTGATCAGTACGGGATTCGGTCCGGGTTTTCCCTCCAAGCCTCCAGCACTCTCCTCCCTTCCTCGGCCAGCTCCTGCTTTCCCTCCACCGTTCGTTTCGGCCACTCCAGGGCCAGCTCCTCCAGAATCCGGAAGTCGTCGAATCCTGCATCTGCGGCGTCCTGGCCGGTGGCGGCGAAGACGATCCGTCGAATCCGAGCCCAGTAGATGGCCGAAAGACACATGGGGCAGGGTTCACAGGAGGAGTAGATGGTGGCCCCGCTCAGGTCGTGAGTCCCCAGAGCTGCCGCCGCGTCTCGCAGCGCCACCACCTCTGCATGGGCAGTGGGATCGGCGGTTTCCACCACACGATTCCACCCTTCCCCCACGACCTCCCCGTCCTTCACTACCACGGCTCCGAAGGGGCCGTTTTTCCCGTCGGCTGATCGCGTGGCGGCCAGTCGGATCGCTTCCCGGAGGAAGTCCTGGTTCGTCATGCTTGTTCCTGAGTGTGGGTACGGGGAGCGCGGCTCTTTCAATGTATGCCCTTCCGGTGCCTGGGGGGCAGAGTCATTCGAAAGCTAGGGTGCTGATCCGCCGTATGTTTTTGGGACCTCGAGACCGATCGATTCGGCTACCCACCGGCACCCCGGGGACGTGTATTCAAGGAGGTTCGCCTGTGCCTTATCATGGGCCCCTGGTATTCGGACCGGCCTTCAGGGGGGCTCGGCCTGCCCCGGCGTTCTTCCTCCGGAAGACCCAAGCCTTTCCGGGGTTCCTCTTGCTCCTCCTCGCACTGACCCCTTCAGGGGCCTGTGAAATCCTCGAACCGGAATCTGGGGTGGAGGCGACCCCGGACCCTGGGGAAACGAAGATTCTCTTCATCGGGGCCAGCTACCTGGCGGTCAACGACCTGCCCGGAATTTTCGAGGAACTCGCTGTCGCAGCGGGAAAAGAGGTTTTTGTGGCTCGAGCGGTTCGGTCGGGATACTACCTGGATTTCTTCGCCCAGGATCCTGGCACGGCCCAGGCGATTCGGGATCAGGAGTGGGACTTTGTGATCCTCTCCGGTGGGTGCCAGACAGCTGCCTATCCCGAAACACACCACTTCATCAGAAGCGACTGGGGGCAACACCACCCCTTTCCTGCGCTCCAAGAACTTCACCGGAAGGTGGCCGAGAACCATCCGGAGACGGAGCTGATCGTGGTCCTTCCCTGGGCTTTCGAAGATGGTATGACCTGGATTGCCGGCCAGGCCGACGACTATTTCGCCATGCAGGAGCGGATCCGGGGGAATATCCTTGAATGGGCGGCCTCACTGGACTTGGCGGTTTCCCCGGTCGGGATGGCGTGGAAGACTGTTTTAGGGTGGGGAGTGCCCCAACACTACCTCCACATGAGCGATTGGAACCACCCGGCGCCCCGAGGCTCTTTCCTCAGTGCCGTGACCCTCTATGCCACCGTGTTTCAAGAGAGCGCCGAGGGATTGGACTACCGTTGGCTCCTCAACCAGACCGACGCAGAGGCCTTCCGGCGGGTGGGATCGGAAACGGTATTGGACAGCCTTTCGACCTGGAATCTGGCGCGGTAGGGGCCAACTCAGAGGGAGGGGTTCCTGATTGTCATGATATGGCCATAGGGGAAATGGGGGCCCGGGGGGCTGGGTGGGGGGTCGTTGACATGTGGGAACCGTCTGTTTACCCTCCCTGACTTATGTGTCCGCGTCACCGAGAAGCTTCCGTCCACAGTCGGATTTCGGCTGATTCAAGGGTGGGTCCCCAGGGCCCCTCCGCCGGGCTCCTCCTTGGCCTCCTCCTCCTCCTTCTTAGGGGCCGGGGACGACGTAGGCGCGCGTAGGCAAGCCAAGCCGCTCTTACGAAGCCCCCGGTCAACAGGACCGGGGGCTTCTTTTTTTTCATCTGGGAACACCACGCCAGGAGTAGGATCGTGAGGAAGAACGCAGCAGGGGAGGGCCCGGATCCCCATCGGGTCAGGATCTTCGATACGACTCTCCGAGACGGGGAGCAGTCACCCGGTGCCAGCCTCACCGTTCCGGAGAAGCTCAAGGTCGCGAGCCAGCTAGCCGCTCTTGGCGTGGATGTTATCGAGGCTGGGTTCCCGGCAGCGAGCCCCGGTGACCTCGATGCCGTTCAGCGCATCGCTGGAGAAGTTGGCATCGACGGTGGACCCATCATCGCGGGTCTGGCCCGGGCGACTGAGGGAGATATCCATCGGGCGTGGGAAGGGGTGAAGGGTGCCGCCCGGCCCCGCATCCATACCTTTTTGGCCACCTCCGACCTCCACATGGAGCGGAAGCTGGGGATGACCCGGGAACAGGTCATCCGCAAAGTCGGGGAGATGGTGGCCTTTGCCCGGGGATTGTGTTTGGATGTGGAGTTCAGCCCGGAGGACGCGACCCGATCCGACCCGGCCTTCCTCATGGAGGTGCTTGCCGTGGCCATTCAGGCGGGGGCCACAACCTTGAACATCCCGGACACAGTGGGATACGCCACGCCTGGTGAATATGGCGACCTGATGAAGGATCTGATCCGAGACACCGATGGTGGAGCAGGGGTGATTTGGTCCGTCCACTGCCACGACGACCTTGGTTTCGCCACCGCCAACACCATCTCCGGAATCCAGGCCGGTGCCCGGCAGGCTGAGGTCACCGTGAACGGCATTGGGGAGCGGGCCGGAAACGCGAGCCTGGAGGAGGTCGTCATGGCCCTCCGTACCCGGAAGGACCGCTATGGCCTCTCCACCGATATCGAGACCACTCGCCTGGTTCAGACCAGCCGGATCGTCTCCAATTTCACCGGCATCCAGGTTCCCCCGAACAAAGCAGTGGTGGGCCCCAATGCCTTCGCCCACGAAGCTGGGATCCATCAGGATGGGATTCTCAAGGACCAACGCACCTACGAGATCATGCGGCCTGAAACCGTGGGATTCTCCCGGAGCCGCCTGGTCCTGGGAAAGCACAGTGGGCGCCATGCTTTCCGAGTTCGGATGGAGGAGCTGGGATTCACCATGGAAGAGGAGGAGTTGAAGGAGGCTTTCGCTCGGTTCAAGGAGGTGGCCGACCTGAAGAAGACGGTCACCGACGCCGACCTGGCCGTTCTGGCCCGAAAACAGTTCACTGACCCTGACGCCATCTATGGCCTCCGCGATCTCCAGGTGGCCTGTGGGCAACCGGGCCTCTCCACGGCGACGGTCCGTCTCGAAGGTCCCGGAGGGATGAGGGCGGCTGCCGCCATCGGAGCCGGGCCCGTGGATGCGGCCTTTCGGGCTATCGACCAGCTGGTTGGGGCCGAGGCAACCCTCATCGAGTACGACGTCCACTCCGTGACCGCCGGGATCGACGCGTTGGGGGAGGTGACCGTACGGATCCGTGAAAAAGATGCCGAGGAAGGAAAGGTGTTCGGCGGCTACGGGGCCGACACCGATATCATCGTGGCCAGCGCCCAGGCGTACATGGGGGCCTTGAACCGGATGTTGGCCGTTAGGGGAAGTTTCGAGGGGAAAGAAGAGGACCAGATGGCGCCCCAGCTGAGGGGGGCCTGATGCCGAGACCCAGGACTCTGTTCGAGAAGGTGTGGGATCGCCACCTGGTATCGGAACCGGCGGAGCCGGGGATGCCCGCCGTCCTCTATGTCGATCTGCACCTCATCCACGAGGTCACCTCGCCCCAGGCCTTCACCGAGCTGGAACGCCGCGGCCTCCCCGTCCGGCGGCCTGATCGAACCGTTGCGACCATGGACCACTCGACTCCCACCGAGCCGGGAGTCTCCTTGACGGAGCTTCGGGTCCTGGACCCCATGGGTGCCGGCCAGTTGGAGCGCCTCCAGGAGAACTGTGCCCGTCATGGGATTCTCCTCCATGCCCTGGGCTCGGAAGGGAACGGAATTGTTCATGTCATGGCTCCGGAGCAGGGTCTGACCCAGCCCGGGATGACCGTGGTGTGTGGGGATAGCCATACCAGCACCCACGGGGCCTTTGGTGCCCTCGCCTTCGGCATCGGAACCACCGAGGTCGGCCACGTCCTGGCGACGCAGGCCCTTCTGATGCACAAACCCCGGACCATGGAGATTCAGGTGGACGGGCAGCTGGAAGAGGGTGTGACGGCCAAGGACCTGATCCTGGGGATCATCGCCTCCATGGGTGTGGATGGGGGAAGGGGCCATGTACTCGAGTATCGAGGTCCGGCCATCGAAGCCCTGGATATGGAGAGCCGCATGACGGTCTGCAACATGTCCATCGAAGCGGGGTCGCGAGCCGGGATGATCGCTCCGGACCAGACCACCTTCGAGTATCTGAAGGGCCGGCCCTTCGCTCCCGGAGGAGGAAAGTGGAAGGAAGCCGTTGAGGATTGGAAACCCCTCCGTACCGATCCTGGGGCAGTCTTCGACGGGACGGCATCCTTCGACGCCGGCTCCGTCTCGCCCATGGTCACCTGGGGAACCAACCCGGGGATGGCCACTCCTGTGACCGGGGTCATCCCGGACCCTGACGCCGCACCGAACCATCAGAGAGACGCCCTTCTCCAGGCCCTTGAATACATGAACCTGGAGCCGGGAAGTCCCCTCCAAGGGAAGCCGGTTCAGGTGGTTTTCCTGGGTTCCTGCACGAACTCCCGGCTCTCCGACCTGCGAGGGGCCGCTGGGGTCTTGAAGGGGAAGCGGGTGGCGGGGGGAGTGAAAATGCTGGTGGTACCAGGATCTCGACAGGTGAAAAGGGCTGCCGAAGAGGAGGGTCTCGCCCAGGTCTTCATCGAAGCCGGCGCCGAGTGGAGGGAACCGGGATGCTCCATGTGCCTGGCCATGAATACGGACCGGCTGGCCCCGGGCGAATACGCTCTGAGCACCTCCAACCGGAACTTCGAAGGTCGGCAGGGGCCCGGGGGAAGGACCTTCCTGGGCAGCCCTCTCACGGCCGCGGCCACGGCGGTGAGGGGTGTGGTCACCGACCCAAGGGAGGTGCTCTGATGAAACCATTTTCGCGAGTTTCCGGAACGCCGGCTCCCCTCCCGCTGGACAACGTGGACACGGATCAGATCATTCCGGCGTCGTTTCTGAAGGTTGTGGACCGGGCGGGGCTGGCCGAGGGGCTTTTTTTTGGATGGCGGCACCGGCGTGACGGGTCCCCCGATCCGGAGTTTGTGCTTCATCAGCCCCGACATGAGGAGGCCGAGATCCTCCTGGTGGGGGATAACTTCGGGTGCGGAAGCTCCCGGGAGCATGCCCCCTGGGCTCTCCAGGCCTGGGGGTTCCGGGTGATTCTCGGCAAAGGGTTCGCCGACATCTTCAGGGGGAATGCCCATCGGAACGGCCTTCTGACCGTGACTCTGTCGGAGGACCGACACGCCTCCCTCCTGACGGCCGTTCAGGGGGGAGATCGGGCCAACGTCACCGTAGATCTGGAATCTTGCCAGGTCACATTTCCGGATGGATCAATCGAAGAATTCCAGGTGGATCCTTTCGCCCGACACTGTTTGCTGAACGGAATGGATCCCCTAGGGCACCTCCTGGAAGCTCTGCCCGCCATCCGGGCCTACGAGGCGGCTTCGGTCGCCAGGGAGGACTCATGAAAGCTCGAATCGTACTCCTCCCCGGAGACGGGGTCGGTCCGGAGGTCGTCCACCAGAGTCGGCGGGCCCTGGAGCGAATCGCGGAGATTCGCGGCCATGATTTCGAGTTGACGGAGGCTCTCATCGGTGGTGTTGCCATCCGGACCACCGGTCGATCCCTTCCCCCACGAACGGTAGAACTCTGTATGGAGGCGGACGCGGGCCTCCTGGGTGCTGTGGGCGACCCGGTTTTCGACGGGGCCGACGTCCGGCCAGAACAGGGCCTTCTGGAGTTGCGCCGCCGATTCGGGCTTTTTGCGAACCTGCGCCCAGTCTGGAGCTTCCCCCAGACCGCAACGCTGACGCCCTTTCGTCCGGAGCTCCTGGAGGAGGTGGACGTCCTGTTCGTTCGAGAACTTACCGGGGGGATCTACTTTGGGCCCCGTCAGGAGCAGGGGGAAGGAGCCGAAGCCTACGACACGATGCTCTATCGGGCCGAGGAAGTGGAGCGGATCGCTCACCTCGCCTTCCGGGCGGCTCGAATCAGGAGGGGAAAGCTCACATCGGTGGACAAAGCCAACGTTCTCGCCTCGAGTCGGTTGTGGAGGAGGGTCGTCGATGAGGTCTCGGACGACTATCCGGAGGTCGAGGTGGACCACCTCCTGGTAGACGCATTCGCCATGCACATTCTCCGGCGACCCTCCACCTTCGACGTGGTCCTCACGGGAAACATGTTCGGCGATATCCTTACGGATGAGGCTTCGGT
>CBDUAX010000104.1:0-10715 GCA_965365235.1 uncultured bacterium | reverse complement strand
CTGGCCAAGACCAAGGCGTCATCACTGGTCTCTGCTCCTGAGAGCCAGAGCCGTGGAGAACCTGGCGTTTGTCCTGGGCGTGAACCGGGTGGGGGAGGGAGACGATCTGGTCTACACGGGGGACTCGGCCTTCCTGGATCCCATGGGGGACGAGATCCAGGGGGCCACCCCCAGTGCCGAGGAGGTTTTTGTAGCCGAGATCGATGCCGACGAGGTAGCCCGGATCCGGGCCCGATTCGGATTCCTGGATGATCGGAAGCCCCACCTCTATTCCACTCTGGAACGCTGAGCGGGCTCGTTTCAAAAGCCGGGTGTAGCGATCCGGCGCCCCCCCCGGGGCGATAGGGGATCGGTCAGACGGCCGGGGGAACCCCTCCGGGCCCAGCTACTCTTCTTCTTCGTTGTGGATCTGAGGGTCGCAGGTCTTGATGGTGGCGTTGTTGTAGGTGCCCACGACGAGGTAGGTGTACGTCACGCCCTTCCCTCCGGTGTCGGTGAGAACCAGGAGGTTCCCACCACCCTGGGCGTTCGCCGACAGTCCGTTCTGATCGTCCGGCTCAATTCCAGTAAGGTCCAGGCCCTGGGTTTTGACATGGTAGTTGAGCTTGGCCCCACCCTGGCCGCGATCCGACGCTGTCACGTATATGTCCGTGGCGGTATCCTGGGTGTGGCCGGGGGGATCCGGGTTCTGCGCACTCTTGGTCACCTTGAGGTGATGCGTCTCCGTCCCGTTTGGGCATGCCCCGGATACTACCTCGACGTCCCGATTCCAGACTGATCCCATGATGTCCTCTCCGGTTGGGGTCCCTTCCCGGAGCTGATCCCCGGGGTTGATTGCGGCTAGGGCTTGATCCCTTTGGCCGCGGATAATGCTGTCAGATGTGTTTCCTGATATCCCTGCCCCCAGAGGACCTCGATCTCCCGCGAGGCTTCTGGGATCCGATCGTTGACCAGGTAGGCCTCAGCGAGAGCGGGCCGAAACTCCTCTCCTCCAGGACCGGAGACGAGTTCCCTGAGTATGGAAAGGGCCTTCTCCCAAACCCCGGTGGCCTCGGGAAGCCGACCCACACCCTCCAAGGCGTACCCCAGCGCCAAGAACACTCGGCTCCGGCGAAATCGGGCCGCCCGGTCCTCGGTGTCTTCCCCAGGAAGGAGGTCTTCAGCGGCCTCCGCCTCCTTGAGCGCAGCTTGTGGATCCCCTGCCCTCACGAGGATCGTCGCATGCTCGCTCAGAAATCCGGCCAGGGTGTTTCGGATGCTCGCCCGTGTGGGATCTCTCCGAGCCTGCTCCTCTACCTCTGCGATGGCCGAGGACACGGATTCCCGGGCATCCTGGTGACGCCCCAGGTGGGACACCGCCTCGGCCCATCGGATTCGGAAGGTCGCCTGGTTCCTCCGGACGGCAAGGTTGGAGGGATCGGCCTCCACCAGGGGCGCGACGACGTCCAGGGCAGCCTGGGAGCGATCGGCGGCGGCCGCAGGATCTCCCAAAGCCAGCTCGAGGGTTCCTATGTATTGGTGAGCCCAGGCCAAACGACGGGTCCAGTAGGCATGCGCAGGGGCCAGGGTCAGGACCCGCTTTTTGATCTCCAGCTCCAGGCCGTGTTCCCGAAGAGCCTCGGCGTACCGCCCCTGCTTCCGAAATACCACAGCGAGTTTGTTGTGCTCTTCGGCCAACTCCCCTGCCCAGGAGATGTTCGAGGGATCTCTCCGGACCAGAGCTTCCTTGACTTCCAGAGTTCGGGTGAACGACTCCACCGCCCCATCCAGGTCTCCCCTGGCTTCCCTGACGGAGCCCAGGTTGCTGCTGGCATAACCCAGCTCCAGTCGGAATTCCAGGTTGTCCGGGTGCTCCTCCACCAGACGTTCGGCCAAGTTCAGGTAGGCCTGGAACTCCTCGTCGGCCGTCTGCAGGTCTCCCATCAACCACCCGGCCCACCCTACGTAGAAGTGGCTCTGGGAGAGCCCGAAGAGCCGGTCTGGGTTGGCCGGGTCTCGTTCCACCAGGGCCTTGGCCAAGCGGAGGGATTCTTCATAGGCAGCCCGAGCCTCCGGGAAATTGCCCTGATCCTCCCGAACCTTCCCCACCTGGTAGAGGGCCTGGGACCGACTCTGGAGCTCGTCGTCGGAGAAGAGTTCCTGGGGAAGAGAGGAGAAATACTGGAGAGCCTGTTCCCCCACACCGGCCAGGATATCCAGTCGGCCGATGGGCTCCAACTCGTCCCGGAGGTCCCCTATCATGAAGTCAATGATGCCTTCAGCCTGATCCCGCCGGGCCTCGGCTTCGTCCCTTGCTCGGGCGATCCGATCCGCCTGGACGGCCATGGACCCGGCAAAGGTCACTAACCCAATTCCCGCGGCCAACCCCACACCGACTCCGACTCGGTTTCGTCTCAGGAACTTGCGAACCCTGTAGGCTGTCCCGGCCACTCGGGCCCGAACCGGCTCATCCGCCAGGAAGCGTTCCAGGTCCAGGGCCAGGCCGTTCGCCGTCTCGTAGCGATGGTCCTTCTCCTTCTCCATGGCCTTGGATACGATCCACTCCAGATCACCTGCCAGCTCCCTTCTGAGGAGGTTGGGAGTCGAGCCCCGATGTCCAGCCAGGCTCTCCACCTCCCCGGCGAGCTGCGTCAGTCGGCGACAGAGGGTCGGCGGGTCCCGGTGAAGATTGGCGGCTACCGATGTCCACCCCCGATAGGACTCCGGATCATAGGGGAGGGATCCCACCAGGAGCTCGTAGAGGAGAACACCCAGGGAGTAGACGTCGCTCCGGGTATCCACGTCGGCGGACTGGAGAATCTGCTGCGGGCTCATGTAGGCCGGGGTGCCGATAACCTGATCGTCCCGGGTCAGCCCTGCCCCATCGAACCCTTCCGCCTCTACCGCCTTGGCGATCCCAAAATCGATGACCCGGGGGAGGGGCCGTCCGTCCACTTCCGAGACCATGACGTTTGACGGCTTCAGATCCCGGTGGATAACTCCTTTCTGGTGGGCATGCTGGACCGCCCGACAGACCTCGGCGAAGAGCACGATCCGATCCCGGACGCCCATCCTCCGTTCATCGCAGAATTGAACGAACTCGCTTCCCTCCACGACCTCCATGACGAAGTATGGACGGCCATCCTCGGTGGTTCCGGCATCGAAAACTTTCGCGATGGACGGGTGATCCATCACCGCCAACGCCTGCCGCTCGGCGGCGAACCGGGCCAGTATGTCCGAAGACGCGTCCGCCTCGGAGAGAACCTTGAGGGCCACCGATCGGCGGACCGGTTCGGTCTGCTCTGCCAGGTAGACGGTCCCTATCCCACCTTCTCCCAGGATGGAGAGGATGGAGAAAGGACCGATGCGGTCGGGAAGGGCCTTCGGGGTTGGTACGGTAGGTCTCCAACACGCATAGGGTACCGCAGAAGACGACGCGGCGTCGTGTTCGATGCTTGTACCCGGGGCAGTAAATGGTCAGCCGAACTGTCAATCTTCACAAATAAGCTTCGGAACGCCAGCTTTTTTTCAGGCGTGCCTAAAACTACGGGCCTCCCCCAACATCATTTCCCACCCCTACCTCCCGAATTCTCCTCGAGGTGTCCGCATTCCCTTGGGGGCGCAATCTCCTTATCCATCATGCCAAACCGTGGGTTTTGCCCCGGACGAGTGTCATAAGGGTAGAAAGACTCCAACAGGGAATCTCACTTCAACGGCCTTGTTTCCCGGGCCCCGGCCGAGAAGTCCATGGAAGAACGGGTTCTTCTGCAGACATACCGGGAGTATGTGGTCCCACTGTACGAGTATGCCTCCAGGCGGTGCGGCGCCGACCGAGGGTTGGCTGAAGATGTCACGCAGGAGGTTTGGCTCCGGGCAGTGAAGGCGTGGGAGAGGGACGGTTTGCCGGAGAAGCCTTTGGCATGGCTCAAGACCGTGGCCAGGAATCTCATCATCAACTACTTCCGGCAAAACCGACCGGTTTCCCTGGAGGTCCTCCCCCCCGACTGGACTTCGGACCTGTCGGATGGCTCCGGCGCGGGGCCGCCAGAAAACGGATTGGGGATTGATGGCCCCGAGGCTGCGGCGCTGGTGAACTGGGGGCTTTCCCGGTTACGACCTGCCCAAGCGAAGCTCATCGAGGCCTACCACCTCGAAGGCCTGAAGGTGGCAGAGATCGCACGGGATACCGGGCTTTCGGAGCGGGCGGTGGAGGGAAGGCTTCGGAGGGGGCGTCAAAAACTCCGGAAGCATCTGGAATCAGTAGTTAGCAAGAATGGAGCACCCCGATGACGGAACCGCATGAGCCCAACCACGACTTCCTCTCGAACCTGGAGTGGCAAGTCAAAACGTCCCTCCAGAGAACGAACCGGTTCTCCCAACCTGTGAGACAAAAGGGGGCGGGGCGGGCCGGAACGATTGTCCTCGTCTTCCTCTCAGCCTTCATTGGGGCCGGAGCGGTTTTGGCTTCCGAGCAGGTCCAGCAATCCCGGGCCAAGGAGATTCTCCTACTCCGGATCCAGGGACAGCAACGGATCGCCGCTCTTCAGCGTGAGATGGCGCTGGCGAACTTCCAAGACGTCGAGGAGCGGTACGATAACGGCCTCGTCCAGGAAGAAGACCTGGTCATCGCCAGGCTCCCGCTCCAGGAGGCCGAGGGCCACATCCAGGCTCTTCACCTGAACGAGGAAGAGATCCGGGCCTCTGGGGAGGCGCCCAATGACGAGATCACCGCCCCCCTTGTGGACGGCCGAGACTTCGTCACCGAACGGCTACGACTGGATCTCGAAAAGGCCATGGGTCGGCTCTCTCTCTTTGAGAACCGGCTCGGTTGGGCGATGGACGCCATGGAGTCAGGACGATTGGCACCCGAGTCCGACCACGTCAGGCAGGCAGAGGCCTCAGTGGTTTTCTCGGAGGCGGACGTCGCCGGGATTCAGGAGAAGATGGCGCTGCGACAACGGTTCCTCGACGGCAAGATCACGGCTCCGGAGGTGGAAGCGGGGCTGGAAATCAAAGAAGCAGAAAGCCGACTCGAACGACACAGATTGGATTACGACCTGATTTATGGCCAGATGGGAGAAGCCATCGAAGCCGTGGAGGCGGGGTACATGGCCGAAGCCTCACTGGAGCAGCTCCGCCTCCAACTCATGCAACTCGAACTGGAAATGGAGATCCTGCAGCGGACCTTGGAGCTACTGAAGGGTTCGGAAAGGGAGGGTTGAACCCCGGACCCTCTCAGAACCCCGGCGGCCTCAACTCCTCGATGAAGGAGGCATCCACCCAGTAGATCCCAGCGTTCCCGATCTCGGGCATCATTCGGTATCTCTGGATGTAGTCCCAAGTCAGGGTCTCCGGAAGGCGGTTGGGAGCCTCCACCCTGATCGACATAAAGAAGAAGTAACGTCCATCCGGGGACACATAGGGAGAAAACTCCCCGTCCAACGGTGTGTTCACCACCTCACCCATGTTGATCGGGCCGCTCCATTCGTCGTTCTGATTCCGGAACACGATGAAGTAGTCGGTGCCGCCTATCGTGTCTTCCCGGTCCCCTGTGCTCAGGATCAGGTAGCTCTCGTCGGGGGCGATGAAGGCGTTGAACTGGTTCTGGGTGGAGTTCACTTCGGGACCGAGACGTTCTGGTTCCTGATACTGACCGTCCACCAAACGGGACCGATAGATGTAGCTCTCCTGCCCGTCTCCAAGGCCACGGGTGAAGTAGAGGGTGCCCTCCCGAGTGACGGATGGAAAAAACTCCGCCTCGTCGGAGTTCACCGGGGGCCCCAGGTTGTACGGCTCACCCCACCCCTCCCCTTCCCTGTCCACCGCCCAGATCTCCTGGTTGGACCAGCTCCGGATCTCATCTTCTTCGGGCTCCCTGCCCACCACCAGGGTGGACAGGAAGAGCATCCGGCTCCCGTCAGGAGTGATATGCGGCTCCAGGTAGAAAAACCGAGAGTCCCGGGCAAAGGGGGCTACCTCGGGCTCACTCCAGACTCCATCGTCCCCTCGGCGCATCCCGACGATGGTGGTCACGGGCCCCAGGAGGACGCCGAAGTACAGCTCCGACCCGTCCGGGGTCATGGCCACGTCCCGGGTGTAGGTCCCGGTGGTGACGATCCCGGGAGCGAAGATCTCAGCGTTCTCGCCGGGAGGGGTTTGGCCCAGATAGTCGCCGGTCAGGACCGGAAAGGCCGAGGCCTCGGAGGCTTGGAAGGACGTGTCGGGGCCGCATGCCGAGACAAAGAAAACGGAAAAGAAGAAAAGTGTGAAACCTGACGAAAGGAGGTTCTTCCTGGTCATTTCGGCTCCCAGTGTTCGTTCGGGTTTTCCGTCGCTGAGGCTGCCGGCACTTCCCACAATACGACCCCGTTCCTGAGATCTTGCTTCCGGACATGTGCAACTCCGGCTCACTCGCACGTCACCCAAGATAGAAACGGCAGTCGCATCGCGCGGCTTCCTCCCTCCACCTCTCTGTAGGAGGTACGATCATGGTGGCCCTCCGGCTAGCATTTCTCGCGCTGTTCGGGGCATTTCTGGCTCCAACGGAATTAGAGGGCCCCCGGGCCCCAACCCCCGTCCCTTTCCAGATCTCGCTGACTGGAAGGATCACAGATAGGGACACCGGGACCCCCTTGGGCCGGGTGGTGGTGGAGGTATCGGAGGTAGGTGCAACCGGGATGACGAATCCCTCAGGGGTCTACGCCATCCTTCTCCCCGATTCCCTTTTGGGAAGGACCGTCGAGGTGGAGGTCAGGCACGCCGGGTTTGAAACCCAACAGCTGAGTGTCCCATTGGCATCAGCCACGAATAGAGTGGACGTAGCACTTTCCCCTCGAAGGAGCCTTTTAGACAAGCTTCTCCCAACCCAGGCGGCTCCCCGCATGGAAGCGGAACGGGCCAGGGCCGATGCGGCCCAGGTCTACCCCGTCGCCACCGTGATGGGGAGGATCTCCCATGTCCCCTTCAACACCGAATCCTACGCGTTCATCAACGAGAACCGGTTTCTTTCGGTGGCCGCCAACCCCCTCTCCACCTTCTCCGTGGACGTGGACCGGGCCTCGTATGCCAACGTCCGGCGTTTCATCAACGAAGGGAAACGTCCCCCCGTTGACGCGGTTCGCATCGAGGAGTTGGTGAACTATTTCCCCTACGACGACCCGGAACCGAACGGGGCCCATCCCCTGGCCATCCGGGCCGAGGTCGCAACAGCGCCCTGGCAGCCACTCCACCGCTTGGTGCGGATTGGGGTTCAGGCGCGCTCCATCGACATGGAGGATGCCCCCCTCTCAAATCTAGTCTTCCTCCTGGACGTCTCGGGTTCCATGAACAGCCCCGACAAGCTTCCTCTTCTGAAGACCGCCTTCCGGATGTTGGTGGGGGAACTACGCCCTCGGGACCGGGTGGCCATCGTGGTTTATGCCGGGGCGGCTGGGCTGGTCCTTCCCTCAACCCCAGGGACGGAGAGGGAGAGGATCCTGGAGGCCATCGACAAGCTAGAGGCCGGTGGCTCCACCGCCGGTGGCGCGGGCCTTCGACTGGCCTACAAGGTGGCGGCTGAGAACCACATTCGGGGCGGAAACAACAGAGTGATCCTGGCCACGGACGGGGACTTCAATGTGGGCGCTTCAAGCGACGCCGAGATGGTCCGCCTCATCGAGGAGAAGCGGGGTCAGGGGACCTTCCTGACGGTCCTTGGATTCGGCACCGGAAACCTGCAGGACGCCAAGATGGAACAGATCGCCGACCACGGGAACGGGAACTTCTCCTACATCGACAGCGCGCTTGAAGCGAAGAAGGTGCTGGTGAGTGAGATGGGGGGAACTCTCCTTACCGTGGCCAAAGACGTGAAGATCCAGGTCGAGTTCAATCCGGCCAAGGTTGCCGCGTACCGGCTCATCGGATACGAAAACCGGCTCCTCGAGAACGAGGACTTCAACGATGACCTGAAAGACGCCGGGGAGGTCGGCTCGGGCCATACGGTCACGGCTCTCTACGAGCTCATTCCGGTGGGGGTGGAAAGCCCCGTCGGGTTGGCTGACGTGGATCCGCTGCGATACCAGGAGACAGAAGCCCTGTCGCGGGACAGGGCCACGGACGAGCTGCTTTTCGTCAAGCTCCGCTACAAAGACCCCGAAGGGGACACGAGCAAGCTGATGGATGTGCCGTTGATGGATAGAGACCGCTCCCCCTCCACCGACTTCCGGTTCGCCAGCGCAGTGGCGGCCTGGGGAATGCTCCTTCGGAATTCCGAGTATTGTACAGGCTATACGCTGGCCGATGTGGCGAAGTTGGCTCGGGGATCATTGGGCGAGGATGAGGGCGGATACCGAAGTGAATTCCTCCGGTTGGTGGAAACCGCCCAATCCATGGAGCTTCTGAACCAGGAACCGGGTGTGAGGTAAGGACCCACTCCTCTCGGGAGGACCCCAAGGGGAGACCGTCGCTTGTTCCACGGTCTCCCCAGGCCAATATTGGCCAACAACATCTACCGACGGTTGGGGCTTCTCTTTCGAGGAGGAAGGATGAGTGACCTGAACTCCCGTGTTTCCCGCCGACGTTTCCTGGGTGGCTCGATCTCAGCTGCAGTAGGAGGGCTCGCCGTAGCGTCCATGCCGCGGGTCGCAGAGGCGGAACTCAGAAGATTGGCGGGCCCCCTGGATTTCTTGCAGGCGCCGCTCGATCCCGACGAAGAGTTCTGGTGGCAAATTCGCTCCCAGTTCAATATCCAGGACGGTCTGACCTTTATGAACAACGGTACCTTCGGTCCGCCTCCCAGGGTGGTTCTGGATGAGCACACAAGAATCCAACGCGACCTCGCCACCGATCCCAGGGCGAACTACAGAAGTGAGGAGTTGCACGAGAATAAAACCGTGCTGGGAGAGTTCTTTGGCGCGGACCCCGAGGAAATCGCCTACATGCGCAGCACCACCGAGGGAATGAACAACTTTGCGAATGGGATCGACTTCAGGCCGGGTGATGAGGTCCTGATGAACACCCATGAGCATCCCGGTGGGTACGGGGCATACCAAACCCTGGAGAGGCACCAGGGGATCAAGATCAAAGAGATCGAGATCCCGATCCTGCCCGAAAGCGTAGACCAGGTGGTGGAATTGTACGAGAACGCCATCACGCCAAAGACGCGAGTCATTGTGGTGAGTCACATCACCTATATCTCGGGTCTCTTGTTCCCGGTAAAAGAGCTCTCCGAGATGGCCCACAGAAGGGGCTTGCTGATCTCCGTGGACGGAGCACATCCGCCGGGGATGATCGACGTCGATTTTCATGAACTGGGATGCGATCACTACGCCGCAGCAGGACAGAAGTGGTTACTCGCAGGCACTGGCACCGGCTTGGGGTTTTTCAAAAAAGAGATCCAGGATCAGATCCGCCCTCTCATGGGGGCCGACGGGCATGAGGAGGACGGGCATTGGGTTTTGCATGAGGACGCCAGTCGCTACGAGCACTGCGGCCAGAGGCACATCTCGTCCGCTCTCGGTATGAAGACGGCGGTGGAGTTCCAGAAGTCTATCGGCAAGGCCGCCATCGAAGCCCGCGTCCGGCAATTATCCACTCAGTTCAAAGAGGGACTGCTGGAGATCCCGGGCGTAAGGCTCCAGACCCCAATGGACCCCGGCATGAGCGCCGGCCTTACCCACTTTTCCGTGGAGAACGTGCCGATCGACAACCTTCGC
Organism: uncultured bacterium; assembly: GCA_965365235.1. Lineage (GTDB taxonomy): Bacteria > Gemmatimonadota > Gemmatimonadetes > Longimicrobiales > Gaopeijiaceae > CBDUAX01. The sequence continues at coordinate 1,044 of CBDUAX010000104.1, read as the reverse complement.
CAGGGCATCATGGAGCTGGGCGGCATCCATATCCGCACCTCCAGTCGAGGTGATGTGGCCGGATGTCGTGCATCGACACATTTCTACAACATGCCAGAAGAGGTCGATGAGCTCCTCCGCTGTGTGCGGCATATCGCCAAGCACTCGGCGGATTACATGTAGACATCCGAAAAAGGGGAGCCCGGCCAGCCGGGCTTCCTACCCGCTTGATCCAACCCTCGGCATCAGGGTCCGGCCCGCTAGATTTCCACGGCAGGGGCTGGGCCACACCGTAGTCCGCTTGTTAATCTGCTGGCCCAAAACAAGTGACTGGAACCTGCCCACCGGTAGTCGTATATTCGTGTAACCCCGTTACCAAAGCGACGTGCCAAAGCTGCGGCAAACACGGTATTCGCTATGGGAACGGTTCTCAGCCTCTCTGGATGTAAATGTAAGAAGGGGAAATGGTCAGCCCCATCGGGAGTGTGTGCACCTCCTATTCTGCCCAGAGGTCTTTCCTTCCCTGCCACCCGCCTGGAACCGGCGGACGGCAAGCTCAGCCGAAAAGTGTCGTCAACGGATTGATCTCCCCGGAGGCCCCCACTCCTGGGAGTTTCTCCTCCGCCTTTCATAGAGGTGGCAAACCCAACCCAGCGCCATGGAAAGGAGGAGCCGGGCCTACGGCGCAATCCGGGAAACCGAGCTAAACCGGGGACCCGGACGAGAACTGGCCTTTTCAGGCACTGGCCGAAATGCGGCCAGGAGGAGGTCTTCCATCTATTCCGGAGGTTCGAGATGGGCTTTCGAAGTTGTACCCATGTAACAACGATGGTAGCGTGCGCCCTGCTGATGTGGGTTGGCCCAGCGGACGCGCAAGAAAGGGGCACGATCACCGGTCAGGTGACTGCCACCGCCACAGGCCAACCCCTGGCCGGTGTCCAGGTCTACATCGAGAACTCCACGGTAGGGGTCCTGACCAACCTTAACGGCCGTTACCTCATCAACACCGCACCCGTGGGGCCACGAAGGTTGACCGCCCTCCTGATCGGGTTCGGTCCCGTCACC
>CBDUAX010000103.1:0-10738 GCA_965365235.1 uncultured bacterium | reverse complement strand
CCAGGCCTCCTCCACCAGCTCCTCATCCGCGGCCACAGCGATGGCGGTCATTGCGATGACCCTCGATCCGTAGTTCGCCCCCTTGTGGGCGATGGGGGTCGCCATGGCGATTCCACTGGACCAATGGTGCCCGGTCATGCCGGGGATGTTCCCTGAATAGCGGAGCCGGATGGTGGGTACGTTCCAGGAGACCTCAGCGATGTCGTCGCTACCGCCGCCCATTCCCTGATTCGCTTCACTCAGCGTATCCGGAACCTCCGTCACGAGGCCGGTGGTATCCCGGCCCATGAGCTTCTGGGCCGCTTTGGCCATGGCCTGGTCGTCCTCGGTCCACTCGGGCATCCCAACGTCCTTGATGGCCGCGTGCATCACCTCAGCCAAGGGCTTGCTCATGTTCGAGGGCCAAGCCGCACCCAGCACTCGCTCCGAGAAGGTCGTCCCGGACATCATGCTCGCTGCCTCGGCCATGGTTCGGCCGAGCTCGTGGAGCTCTTTGATCCGGGGATAATCGAGCTCGCGGAAGTAGTACCAGACCGTAGCCTCGGATGGAACCACATTCGGCTGGTTGCCGCCGTGTGAGATGATGGAGTGGGAGCGCTGTTGTAGCCGCAAGTGCTCGCGGCGGAAGTTCCACCCGATGTCCATCAACTCCGCCGCGTCCAAGGCACTTCGACCCGACCAGGGAGAACCGGCACTATGGGCGGATTGGCCGTAGAAGGTGAACTGGGTGGAAACCAGACCCGACCCCGAAATCCCGTACCCTGTGCTCATCCTGGAGCTGATGTGGGTCGAGAGCATGACGTCCATCCCCTCGAACAGGCCCGCGGTGACCATGTAGTTCCGGCTGGACACCAACTCCTCGGCGACACCCGGGATGATCTTCAGAGTGCCCTGCACCCCGTGGCGCTCCATGACCCGTTTCGTGGCGATGGCGGCAACGATGTCGACGGCTGAGGCACTGTTGTGCCCTTCGCCATGGCCAGGCCCCATGGGGATCAGGGGATCCTGGTAGGCGACTCCAGGGCGTTGGGAGGTTTCGGGCAAGGCATCGATGTCACCCATGAATCCGATCACGGGTTTTCCCGAGCCCCAGGTGGCCACATAACATGTGGGGATCCCTGCACAGCCGGTTTCAACGGAAAACCCCTCACCCTCCAGGATCTCCTGGAGAAACTCGAGGGTCCAGAACTCCTGGAATCCGAGCTCGGAAAAGGAGAAGAGTTTGTCAACGATTACCTGGCTCATCTTCTGAAGCTCGGCGGAAGCAACCTCCTCTGCGACTTCCCGTTGAAGGCGCTCGAGATTCTGAGCAGAGGCCACCTTTGTTGGGGCAAGAGACAACCCAAGGACGAGAAGAAGGGTTGGGAAAGGGCGGCGGAGCATTGGGACCTCCATGGGGTTCCGAGATCGGGAGCCGGGCAAGGCTCCATCAAGGGGGATTGGGCCCGCGAACCAGCCGAAGAATATGCGCCTGAAAGGAGGGCTGGGGCAATGTACCCTCCCGGGGCTCCACCGCCACCTGGATCCGGCGGGGAAGAGTCTGGGAGAGAGGTAAGGGCTTACCCGGCTTTGGGAAACCGAGGGGAGGAAGAGATCAGTGAGGGACGCCCACCGGGGTCGGTCGACCCTGGTCACCCAGGTTTTCCCAGATTTCCCGGAGGGGAGTCAGGGCCTTCTCGAACGCTGCCACAATCGCCGGATCGAATTTTTCCCCGGATTCTTTTCGGATCTGGGCAACGGCGTCTTTCCATTCCAGCGCTTTCCGGTGGGCCCTACAGCAGGTCAGAGCGTCCAGGGAATCGGCGACAGCCGCGATTCGGGCAGCGAGCGGAATGGCTTCTTCGGCGAGGCCGTCGGGATACCCCTTTCCGTCCCACCGTTCATGGTGCCAGGTCACGACCTCCAAGGCCGTCTCATCGTCCACGATGGACTGTAGGATGCGGCGGCCGATCTTTGGGTGTTCCTGGAGCGTCGCCAACTCCTCAGGCGTCAGAGAGCCGGCCTTGAGACGAATCTCGTCCGAGACTCCGATCATCCCAATGTCCATCTGTCGGGTCCCGACGGCGAGGGAATGCCGGGAGAGAAATCGCCCCTCCGGATCGAAAGCCTTGAGAATCTCCCGCGCATACAGGGTCACCCGATGATGGTGGCCATGGGTGCAGGGGTCTCGGACCTCAACCGCCGAGACCAGGGACCGGATTCCATCGGTGAGGTGCTGGCGAGCAGCATCGGAGCGTACCCTGACTTCGGCCCCATCCACTCTTCCCTGGCCATTTGAAGAGCCGGAGCTCTTCCGACGTCCTAGAGCCTCCTGGAGTTCCGCCCTGAGCTCCGTCATCCCGAAGGGTTTCTGGAGTACCCGATCGGCACCGGCTTCCAGAGCCTCCTCGATGATGGCCTCGTCATCGACCCCCGTAATGACGATGATCTGGGTGCCTGGCCACCGAGCCCTCATGGACATGATCAATTCCGTGCCCCATTGCCCCGGCAGGTTCAGGTCGGTTACGAGGACATCGAATTCCGACCCCAGGTGGGAAATGGCCGACGGTACGTCCGCTGAAGCAGTGACCTCGAAGCCCTCTTTCGTCAGGTAGTTACGAAGGAGGTCCCTGAGCGGATCGTCGTCTTCCACCACCAGCACCCGCCGCTCCACCCCAAATCCAGTGACCCGGTGGGGCAAAAGGGTAATGGGGGGTCTGGTCCGTCCCAGCTCTTTGGGGGCCCGGGGGTAGGCCCCGAGGGTTTGGCCGTCCAACTCGATTCCAGAAGTGCCGATTTCGTTGACTGCTTCTTCCAACAAGGTTCTTCCGAACAACCGAACCCGGTTCCTGCCCTCCCGCTTGGCCTGATAGAGGGCATGGTCTGCCGCCGCCAGCAGCTCATCAGGCGAGCGCATGGTTCGGTGGAAGGCGGCCACTCCTGCGCTCACCGTGAGGGATCCCCGGGGAAGATCCATACCCTTGAGGGTAGCCCGGACGCGCTCCGCGAAGACCATGGCCCCCTCCACGTCTGTCCCGGCCAGGACCGACAGGAACTCTTCTCCACCGAATCGGGCGGAGAGGTTCATCTTTCGAGTGGTCTGGGAGAGGATTCCTGCGAAGATTGTCAGGGCTTGGTCGCCGGCTTGGTGGCCGTACCGGTCATTGTAGATCTTGAAGCTATCGAGGTCGAAGAGGACGACCGCGAGCATCCGCCCCCGTTCGGCCGCCGCGAACTCGTTCTCCAGGAACACCCTGGCATGACGCCGGTTGGGGAGGTGGGTAAGGAGGTCCGTGAGGGCCAGCTCCTCCACCTGCGCCCTGTCCATGTTCAGGCGCTCCACCAACCAACCGATTCCCAAGGCCAACACCAGGAAAGACACCACGATCCCCGGCAGATACCCGGGAACCTCAAGTCCGACCCGGCTGACCAGCGCCTGATAGAGAGCCAGCGTGACCATCCCAGCTCCCACCGCCATGGCGATCCCCCGCCAACCTCTGTAGTAGGAGAGGAGGAGGGCAGGGACCAGTGCAAAAAGCCATACCACGGCCTGGTACGGGCCCAGTGTTTCTCTGGGAACCAGAAGATCCGCGATGACCGGGACCATGAGGGCCACAAAAGACAACGTCAGGGCCCAGGAGGGGACTCCCACCTGACCCTTGGGATCGGGGCTGATCATGACGGACAAATTGCAGGAAGAGGCACCGGTGAGCAACCAAACCCATGCCTGGGCCGGGATCCCGTCCAGTAGACGAGGGCCCGGGGGGATCCTAGACTATGGCCGAACCGATCTGCCAACCTTCCTATGGGGGGGACCCATGGTCGCCAAGCCGACAGATGGCCCGCTGGCGAGGGCGGGCTCCTTGGCCAAAGGCTTGTTTTTTCTCCTTGTTGCCATGCCTATGTGCTGTCAAACATCCTCCGAGGACCCAATGGAATCTCTCAGAAGCTCACTTCTGGAGATCATCGAGGCGTCGGGCAGGGAGATTTCGGTGGACTACCGAGACCTGGCTTCAAGCCGGATCCTCCAGATCTCCTCCGATGTGCGGATGCACGCCGCAAGCACCATGAAGGTGCCGGTGATGATCCAGCTCTTCAAAGACCGGGATGAGGGGCGGTTGAGCCTGCAGGACTCTCTGGAGGTTACTACGACCTTCTCTTCCATCGTGGACGGTTCCCCCTACACCCTTTCGGCGGAATCGGATAGCGATTCCACCCTCTACCAACTGGAGGGTCAGAAGGTGACGTATGCTCATTTGATCGAGCTAATGATCACCTATTCCAGCAATCTCGCCACCAACATCCTCATCCAGGAAGCGGGAGCAGAGCGGGTTACTGCCCTCATGCGACAGTTGGGAGCCGACTCGATTCAGGTTCTCAGAGGAGTGGAGGATGGGCCGGCTTTCAGGGCTGGCCTCTCCAACACCACCACTGCTCGAGACCTGGGCATCATCATGGCGGCCTTGGGAAAAGGAGAGATTGGATCGGAGGAAACCTCGGGAGAGATGCTGGAGATTCTGGGCCGCCAGCATTGGCGGACGAAGATCCCGGCCCTCCTCCCCCCAGGAACCCGGGTTTCCCACAAGACGGGTCGAATCACTGGGATCAGTCACGATACCGGCGTGGTCTTTCCGGAAACCGCTCCTCCCTATGTGGTGACCATCCTCACAAGGGGATTCGACGACGGGGAGGTGGCCGATGCCGTGGCTGCAGAGATCTCCAAGGAGATCTTCGATTTTCACGTTGCCCGGGCTCGTGAATAGAAGCTGAACCGGACCGGCGACGAAACCCTCTTCCCACAAACCCCAGCGGGTCGCTTCCTTTCGAACCGGCCCCGGTTCAGTAAAAGCCAATAGAGGTAGTCCATGACCAGGTGGGCCCCGAGCCTTCATCTACATGTTCTTTTTCGACTCTCAGGCGTGGTCATTCCCCTCGTCTGTTCCCTTCTCCCCACCTCTTTCGCCCAGGCCCAGGAAGTGGAGCCCGGAGCCCTCGACGGCATGCGGGCCAGGAGCATTGGCCCCGCGGGGATGAGCGGCAGGATCGCGGCCATCGCCGCGGTGGAGGCGGACCCCAACCTGATCTTCGTGGGTGCCGCAACTGGGGGCCTGTGGAAATCAAGAAACGGTGGTCAAACCTGGGAATCCCTTTTCGACGAGCAGAGAGTCTTGGGGATCGGGGCAGTCGCAGTTTTCCAGCCGAACCCGGACATCGTTTGGGTGGGCACAGGGGAGGGGAACCCAAGGAACTCCGCCGGGGTGGGCGCGGGGGTATACAAAAGCCTGGATGGAGGCCGAAGCTGGACTTTCCTGGGCCTCGAAAGCTCTGAACGCATCCACCGCATCGTCCTCCATCCGTCCAACCCGGATATCGCCTACCTCGGCGCTATGGGGCCGGCATGGAGCGACGGAGAGGAGCGGGGTGTTTTCAAGACCGAGGACGGCGGAGAAAGCTGGGAACGCATTCTCTTCGTCGACGAGCGAACCGGAGTGGCCGACCTGGGCATGGATCCATCGAATCCCGACAAGCTTTTTGCCGCCATGTGGGAGTTCAGGCGGTCTCCGTGGTTTTTTGAGTCGGGAGGCCCCGGAAGTGGGTTGTACCTGACACGAGATGGAGGGGGGAGCTGGAGTCGGGTCACCGAAGAAGACGGGCTCCCGGAAGGAGAGCTGGGTCGCATGGGGCTGACGATCGCAAGGAACGATCCCGACGTTGTCTATGTCCTGGTAGAAGCCCGACAAAGTGCTCTGGTCCGCTCCCAGGACGGGGGTAGAAGCTGGCAGACGGTGAACGTCGAAGCTGGAGTCGCGAACCGACCCTTCTACTATGCCGATATCTTCGTGGATCCAGAGAACGAGCTCCGCTTATTCAACCTCAACTCCCGGCTCATGAGATCGGAGGATGGGGGCGTCTCCTTCGAAGCCATTGGTGACGGAGTCCATTCGGACTTTCACGCCCTCTGGATCGATCCGACCGACCCCCGACTAATCCTGGCGGGAGCCGACGGTGGCGTCTACCTGACACGGGACCGGGGCGACCACTGGCGGATGATCGACAACCTTCCGGTGGGTCAATTCTACCACGTATCGGTGGATGATCAGATTCCTTTCAACGTGTACGGGGGCATGCAGGACAACGGCTCCTGGCGGGGTCCCTCGGACCTTTGGGAGAATGGTGGAATCCGAAACTACCATTGGAGGGAAGTGGGGTTCGGAGACGGTTTCGGGACCCTCCCCGACCCAAGCGATTCGAGCCTGGGGTACTCCATGTCCCAGGGCGGCGGCCTGGTCCGGTTCGATCTCAGAACGGGTGAGCGAAAAGGAATTCGACCCTGGGCGCCCGACGGGGTGCACCTTCGTTTCAACTGGAATGCGGCCATTTCCGTAGATCCGTTCAACCCAGGGACCCTCTACTACGGGAGCCAGTTTGTTCACCGGACGCCAAACGGGGGGGAAACGTGGGAGATCATCTCCCCGGACCTGACCACGAACGATCCGGAGAAACAAGAACAGGACCGGAGTGGGGGCCTCACTCGGGATGCCACGGGTGCCGAGAACTTCACCACCATCCTGACCATCGCCCCGAGCCCGGTGGAAGAGGAGCTGATATGGGTGGGCACCGATGATGGGCTGGTCCATTTGACCCGTTCTTCCGGAGGTTCCTGGGAAGAGGTAGGTCATCGGATCAAAGGGGTTCCGGAGGGAACCTGGATTCCGCATATCGAGGCCTCCAAGCACCACGGTGGCACTGCCTATGTCATCTTCGAGAACCACCGTCGGGGAGAATGGACCCCCTTTATCTTCCGCACCGAGAACTATGGCAGGGACTGGGAAAGGGTTGCCGACGAGGATGACCTTTGGGGCTTCGTCCACACCCTCGAGGAAGACCCCTCCACCCCCAACCTCCTCTTTGCTGGAACCGAATTCGGGCTTCACCTGAGTTTGGACAGGGGCGAGTCCTGGTTCCCATGGACATCCGGAGTTCCTCCGGCTCCCGTCCGCTCCCTGGTCATCCATCCCCGAGACCACGACCTGGTCGTTGGGACCCATGGGCGAGCGATCTATGTTCTGGACGATATCCGGCCGCTGAGAGCGCTGGCCCAGGATCCCTCACTGGTGGAGAAACCCGTGTACCTATTCGATACCCCTCCGGCCTACCTGAGAAGTGTGTCGGCGGTAGATGGGTACCACTTCCCTGCCGACGCGATCTTCCAGGGAGAGACGCGCCCGTTGGGGGCCTTGTTGACCTACTGGGTGGGATCGGACGGGGACGGGGACCCATGCCAGATCGAGATTCTCGATAGCGAAGGGAAGCTCCTCCGGCGCCTGGTCGGCCCTTCGGCCCCAGGCTTGAACCGGGTCTCCTGGGATCTCCGCGAAGAGGCTCCGGTACCTCCGGCCACCGAAGAGGGAAACCGGAGATCTCCTCTTTTGGGTCCGGAGGTGCTTCCCGGACGTTATACGGTCCGGGTCGGACGCAGCGGGATGGAATCGGGAGCCTCCCTGGAGGTCCTTCCGGATCCCCGGCAGGAGATCCCCCTGGGTGAGCGCGTGAGGAAACGAGACGCCATTCGCCTCGCCCTGGAATTGGCGGTTTCGAACCAGGCTGTCCGGGCCAGGAGTCAGGAGGTCGGTCAGCTCCTGGATCGGGTGTTGTCTGCCCTGAGCGAGCTCGACCCGGTCGAGGCCTCGGGCCTCAGGGAAAAGGTCCTCAGGGTCCGGGAAGGGCTGGCTGACCTCGACACCCACCTCCAGGGCCTCCGAGGCACGGAACGAACCCTCTACTCCATGGGATCCACCAGAGACGCGCCCACGGAATCCGAGCGGATTGCCCTGAGCCGAATGGAGGAGGGAGTAGAAGCGGCCATCACCAAGATCAACTCCCTCATTGTCACCTCCCTCACCGAACTCCGGTCGGCGGTGGCAGGAACCGACCTGGAGCCCATCCCCGAATTCCGAGTCCTCATTCGTGAGGGTGGGCGTTGAAAAGCTGCCTGGATCAACCCGCTCCCCCCCCCCGGGGCCAAGCGGACTCCAGCTACCGTTTACCACTGGAAGGGATTGGCCAGAATGACCGTCTTCAATCGCTGCCGAGAGGGCTTCACCCAACTCCTGTGGGTGTCAGTCATGCTTACCCCCCTCCTTCATCCGAATGGTTTGGGAGGGCAGTTGGCCTCGGAGGACTTCCGTTCCATGCGGGCCCGATCCATTGGGCCGGCAGGGATGAGCGGCCGGGTTTCGGCGGTGGAGGTGAACCTGTCGAACCCCAACCTGATCTACGTCGGAGCGGCGACGGGTGGAGTGTGGCGCTCGGTAGACGGTGGAATCCAATGGGCACCGGTGTTCGATGATCAGCCCGTCCAGGGGATCGGATCCGTGGCTGTGTTCCAGGCCAACCCAGATGTGGTCTGGGTGGGAACCGGGGAAGGGAACCCCCGGAACAGCGCCGGGGTGGGAGCCGGGATCTTCAAGAGCCTTGATGGGGGCGAAAGCTGGAGGAGGATGGGCCTGGAGAACTCGGAGCGGATCCACCGTGTGATTCCGCATCCCAACAACCCCGACGTGGTATACGCTGGTGTCCTGGGGCCAGCCTGGTCCGATGGAGAGGAGCGGGGAGTGTACCGCTCCACCGACGGAGGAGAGAGCTGGGACCGGGTCCTCTTCGCCAACGAGCGAACCGGGGTGGCAGACCTGGTCATGGATCCAGGTAACCCGAATAAACTTTTCGCGGCCATGTGGGAGTTCCGTCGTTGGCCATGGACCTTCAAGTCAGGGGGCGAGGGGAGTGGCTTGTTCGTCACATACGACGGAGGAGATAGCTGGAAAGAGTTGATGCCCGAAGACGGGTTTCCCGGTGGTGAGCTGGGAAGAATGGGGGTGGCCATCGCACCCTCGAACCCGGACATCGTCTATGCCCTGGTGGAAGCGGAACGGAACGCGCTCCTGAGGTCCGACGACGGCGGAGCCACCTGGTCCCTGGTCAGTGACGCCGAGAATGTAAACCCTCGTCCCTTCTACTATGCCGACCTCAGAATAGACCCCCTGAACGAGAACCGCATCTATCGCCTTGCCTCCTCCATCGACGTCAGTGAGGACGGGGGCCGGAGCTTCAAGACGGTTGTCCCCTCGGCCATCATCCACGGAGACGTCCACGAGCTCTGGATCGATCCTGAGAATCCTCGTTTCATGATCATGGGGAACGATGGGGGAATCGGATTCACCTACAACCGTGGTGGGAGCTGGCGTTTTGTCGAGAACCTTCCCCTGGCCCAGTTCTATCACATCAATGTGGACCATGAGATCCCCTTTAATGTGTATGGCGGCCTCCAGGACAACGGATCGTGGTTCGGACCGAGCCAGGTCTGGGAGGACCGGGGCATCCTGAACGCCCACTGGCGCCGTTCTGGTGGTGGAGACGGGTTCGCATCTTTCCCTGACTTCTCGAATCCCCGGTTTGGATACAGCATGTCCCAGCAGGGATCGCTGATGCGTTTTGACAAGGAGACGGGGAGCCGCCGCTCCATCCAACCCGTTGGCCCGGAGGAGGAGAAGCTCCGTTTCAACTGGAATGCTGCGTTGAATGTGGACCCTCACGACTCCACGACCATCTATCTCGGGAGTCAGTTTGTACATCGCTCCCGGGACGGCGGCCTGTCCTGGGAGACGATCTCTCCCGACCTGACCACCGACGATCCGGAGAAACAACGCCAATCGGAAAGCGGCGGTTTGACTCTGGATGCAACTGGAGCGGAAAACCATACGACCATTCTCAGCATCGCCCCCAGCCCCGTGGAGCCGGGGTTGATCTGGGTGACCACCGATGACGGGAACGTGCAGCTCACCCGAGACGATGGAGAGAGCTGGACCAACGTGCGGGCACGGATCGGAGGGGTCCCGGCGGGAAGCTGGGCCCCTCACGCTGAACCGTCCAAGCACCTGCCCGGAACGGCTTATGTGGCCTTCGAAGATCACCGGCGTGGCGATTGGACACCGTTCATCTATCGGACCCGGGACTACGGGGAGACATGGGAAGCCCTGACCACAGGTGGCATTCATGGGTTCGTCCATGTGCTGGAGGAGGACCCGGTCGAGCGGAATCTCCTCTTTCTGGGCACGGAGTTCGGGCTCTTTGTGAGCCTGGACGGGGGGGGATCGTGGATCCAATGGCGACACGGAGTCCCGGCAACCCCGGTTCGGGCTCTCATGGTCCACCCCAGGGATGGCGATCTGGTGTTGGGAACCCACGGCCGGGCTGCGTTGATCCTGGATGATATCCGCCCCCTCCGAGAACTCTCAGCGGATCCCTCCATTCAAGAGAGGCCGCTGTATCTCTTCCGCCCGCCCCCGGCCTTTCAGGTGAACATTGCGGAGAAGATCGGATATCGATCCACGGGCCACGCAATGTTCCACGGAGAGAACCGCCCCTCCGGGGCTCTCCTCTCCCTGTGGGTGGGAGCGGGGGCCGCCTCGGACAGGGCCATGGTGGAGGTCCTGGACGCTCAAGGGGGTCTCATGAAGTCATGGCAAGAAGAGGTGGGGGCCGGCCTGAACCGTTTCACCTGGGATCTCCGTAAGTCCTCTCCCTTCCAGGATGGGGAAACCTCCGGCGGGTTAAGCACGCCCATCCTCCCTGGCACGTACCGAGTCCGGGTCTCCCTGGCTGGAGAGGTTTCAGAAAGGGAAGTTCAGATCCTTCCCGACCCCCGGGTAACGATCAGCCTTCAGAGTCGAGAGGCGAAGATCGACGCTCTCGAGTTGGC
>CBDUAX010000102.1:0-10756 GCA_965365235.1 uncultured bacterium | reverse complement strand
CCGCCACAACTGTCGCTCCCGGTGCGAGCCAACCCAACTCCAGGATAGGTTCCCTGGCGGGTGTCACCGTAACCACCAGATCCGCCTCCTTCACTACCTCCTCGGGGCTCCCCGCACCGGACACCGGAACGGCTAAGGTGGATCCCATCTCCTCCACATAGGCGGCGACCTCTTCAGGGAAAGGGCTCCAGGCCCGTAGCTCCCGGATCTCTCTCACCCGCCTGATGGCCCGGCGCTGGTAGCGCGCCTGGGCTCCGGCCCCGACGACAGCCACCGTCAGCGGTCTGTCAGGGGCCAGAAGCCGGACCGCCAATGCTCCCGCTCCACCGGTTCGAATCTCGGTCAGATACGCGTTGTCCTGGAGGAGTGCCAAAGGAAACCCGGTTGTGGCATCGAAGACCAGGACCAGACCCGATCCGACAGGTAGCCCCAAGTCGGGATTCCGGTAGAAACCCGAAGCGAACTTCACGGCAAAGATGGGCTCCCCCTTTAGATAGGCCCCTTTGACATGGACCTCCCCTCGGACTTCCTCCAGGTCCAATCCCAGGGGGGGCGGTTGAACCACCCGGCCCTCCGCCAAGGCACGAAAAGCTCTCTCGACCGCGGACAGCGCCTCTTCTTCTCCTACCATCTCCCTGAGGCGATCCTCTCCGATAACTCTCATGTTCAAATCCCCCAAGCCACTCAACAGGACGAGTGTTCCAGGCCGTCAGCTTCTGTCCGAATCCCTCGGACTTGTCTGATCCCCAACTCCACCGGGGCGGCGGGATAGTAACACGTGCAACGGACCACGATCCAGGAAAGGCTATCAGGGGGCCTGGGCGCTGGGCCCAGCTGCCAGAGCAAACACCCATTGGGGTAGACACCCAGCCCACGACCCCCGACCCGGGAGCTCCTCGACGGCTCGGCCACTGCCCTGTACTCTTGACCCAAACATCAGGCGTTGGTCGAAAGGCCCTCGCCATACATTCTCCAACGAGGAAAGTGCAAATGAAGATCATCATCGTCGGAGCTACCGGCGCCGTCGGAAGGACCGCAGTAGAGGCCCTGTCCGGCCGGCACGAAATCATCAGCGTCGGAAAGACCAGCGGCGATGTGCAGATGGATATCGAAGACATCGACAGCATTCGAGGGATGTATCGGCAGGTTGGCAGCGTTGATGCCGTGGTCAGCGCAATTGGCCATGTGTTTTGGGGTCCGGTACACCAAATGACCGGTGGCCAGTTTTTGGAAGGCATTTTGGGGAAGGTTCTGCCGCAGGTTCACCTGGTGTTGGAGGGTTTCGATTTCGTGAAGGACGGCGGTTCCTTCACCCTAACCAGCGGTGTAACGAACCGTGACCCCATCCTCGGTGGCTCATGTGCCGCTGCCGCCAATGGAGCAATTGATGGGTTTGTTAGAGGGGCATCGGTTGAAATGCCTCGTGGCATTCGCATCAACGCTGTCAGTCCCGAAGTGCTGGAAGCGTGTCGAGCACAGTACGACGGGTACTTTCGGGGGCACGTGCATGTAACGAACGAAGCCGTTGGTCTGGCCTACAGCAAGGCGGTGGAAGGCTGTTTGACTGGACAGGTACTGATTGTCGACTAACTCAATTGGGTCAGGCAGGTGGCCACAACGCAACACTGCGAGGAGACCTGGGGACGGAATCGGCGCACCTCATTGGAGTACAGGAATCATGGAATTTCGAGTTCCGTTTCTTTCGCCTGAGCAAGGGGACCCATCACCGTGAGCGGCATCGTGACCTTCGATGGGGCGCCGGGACCGGGCGTTATCAACCTGGGCATCGGCCAACCCTCGGCCGACCTGCTGCCGGTGGACCTGGTTCAAAAAGCCAGTGAGTCTTTTTTCAGGGATGCTCATCCGTTCGAGCTGAACTACGGTGTATTGTCGGGCGACGAGCGTTTCTTGGAATCGTTGGCGGGATACCTGGCGGAGGGATACCACGCCGACGTGAATCCAGAGTCTTTGTTCGTTACCGGAGGAAGCTCTCAGGCGCTGGATTTCGTATCTACGGTGTTTTGCACCTCGGGCGACACCGTTTTTGTCGAGGAACCGAGCTACTTCTTGGCCTTTCAGATTTTCCGGGACCATGATCTGAACGTAGTCGGGGTTCCGATGGATGGTGATGGGATGAAGATCGATGCGCTGGAGGCTCTGCTATCTGAGCACCGGCCTGCCCTTATCTACACCATTCCCAGCTACCACAATCCTGGCGGACAGTGTTTGAGCGCAGAGCGCCGCGCCCGGTTGATCGAGCTCAGCCAGCGACATGGTTTCCTGATCGTCGCAGACGAGGTCTATCAGCTCCTTCATTACTTCGACGAACCGCCTCCGGCGTTCGGGACATTGATCGGGAGTGACACGGTCCTCTCTCTCGGATCCTTCTCGAAGATCCTCGCCCCGGCGATGCGTCTCGGCTGGATACAGACGGGTCCGAAGCTGCGGAAACGCCTTCTGGAAAACGGTTTTCTAAACAGTGGTGGCAGCCTGAGTCACTATTCCTCACATATCGTCAGACACGCGATAGACCTCGGTCTGCAGAGGGCCCATGTTGAACGGCTGAAAGGCGCCTACCGGAATCGCGTCCAGGCGATGCAGGAGTCATTGGAAGTGCAACTGGGCGACCTGGCCACCTGGCAACGGCCTGACGGCGGCTACTTCTTCTGGGTGCGCTTCGACGAAGACGTCGATACTTCGGCTTTCCGTGACAAGGCGAGGGAACGGCAGTCAGGCTTTCAACCCGGAACAGTCTTTTCCAGCGCCGGAGGGCTCAAGAACTTTCTGCGCCTATCCTTCGCCCACTACGATGACGATGAGATCCGGGAGGGGATCAAGAGGATTCGGCCGATTTTCGATTGATCGCCCGCTCTTGCCCGCAGATCATCCGGCCCTACCAGATACTCCCCAGCGCCACCGTGACGGCTTCGCCGTTCACGCCGCTCGACTCCTCGGAGGCGAGGAAGTAGATGGCCTCAGCCACCTCCTCCACCGTGGCCACCCGGCCCGGTGGATAGCCGGCTGCCCGCTCCGCCCACACCTCCTCCGGGGTAACCTCCCGCTCCTCTGCCTCCGCCCGGGCGGAGCGCTCGGCCATCTCCGTCCGGACCCACCCGGGGAGCACGGCATTCGAGGTCACGCCGTGGGGCCCGGCGTCCTGGGCACCCGATCTCATCAGGCCAAGCAGTCCATGTTTGGAACTGTTGTAGGCGCTCCCAGCGAACTCAGCCACCTGTCCGGCCGTCGAGCTTGTATACACCAGGCGTCCGTATCGGCGCTCGACCATGGTCCGTAGAACCAGCCGCGTGAGGTGGAACGGCCCATCCAGGTTCACCCGCATCGTCTCTTCCCAGACCTTGGGGTCCTGCTCCCAGATCACTCGCTCATGGGCCGAGCCGATTCCGTGGTTGCACACCAGAATTTCGACAGGCCCAATTCGCTTCTCGGTCTCCCCAACTGCCCGAGTGCAGCCCTCCAGTGTACCTAGATCCGCCACGGTGTAGTCCAACCCTAGCGCCCGTAATTCCACTTCGGTACGTGCCACAGCCATCACCCGTGCCCCGCGGGAGGCCAGCAACTCAGCCGCAGCTTGCCCTATTCCCCGCCCCGCACCCGTAACCAAAGCCACTCGTCCTTCCACTCCGGCCATGAACCACTCCAATCTCGAAAGGCGATCTGGAATGCCCTAAGCGACAACAGTATCTATTGGGATGAGCCCTTGGTTGATTGGGGCACCGGTTTGGCCTCCTGGGCGATCAGGGACACGGCTGCCCGAGTAACATCGGTCGCAAATGCATAGTCGTACGTCACGCCGCTGGGACTGCCAGCGTCGTTGGCAAGTCGGTCCGATGCGTCCTCGAAGGTGTGGTAGTGAGCGTTCGCCTCCCAGAAGTCCGGAAGAGAGTTTTCAATGACCAGAATCGCCGGGAAGCCTGCGTCCCGGAAAGGGTCATTGTCGCTCGTGGACTCGGTGTCGATGATGGTTTCGTTGACGATGAGGCCCGGGACGAACTTTGCTGCTGCAGCTTGGAAGGCCTCAGCCCAGGCCACAGATGGAGGGTGATCGGCTTTGGCCTCCAACTCAACATCTATCAAAGTCTGAGGATTCACGTCGGAACCCGGCCGTAAGATCATGTCCAGATTGATCATTCCTACGATGTTCTCGCCGCCCCCAATCACCTGATTATTGACGTAGTCCTTGCTTCCCCCCCGCCCGTTCTCTTCAACATTGAATCCGATAAACCGGATCGTCGACTCGAACTGGTACTGGCTCAAAACCCGGGCGGCCTCCAGTACGCCCGCCACCCCCGAGGCATTGTCGTCGCCGCCGGGCCGGTCACCCTCGAGGTGGTCGTAATGGGCGCCAAGGATGTAGATCCTCTCGGGAGTCGTGGTGCCGGTCAGTTCGCCGACCACGTTCAGGTGGCTCCCCTGGACGGATACGGTCAGGCCCATGGCCTCGAACATGTCCTGGAGGTAGAGACGGGCTTCCTGATTTCCCAGCGAACCGGGACCTTCCCAACCGTCTCGGTTTCGATAGCCCATATTGTACTCGGCCCCACCATATAGCCCGAGCCCCATGTTCTCCACATCAAGTTGATATTTCTGGTAGGAGGCCTGAGAAACTGCGTCGACCACTTCCTGGACAGCTGGAGCAGAGGGAACGGCAACCTCCCCGCGACACCCTGCCAATCCAAGGGCGAGTAGGGCTGCCGTCGCCAGGATACCCCGAGGGTTGATGAGATCGAACATGATCGCTACCTGGTAGAGCCCATCGGAGACCCGCTCAGCCCCGCGGGCTCCACGGGGAGGCCATAGCCAGAAGGTGAGTGGATGGCCCTCAGCCCTCCTCAAGAATCGAAATCACCTTCTCCACCGCGTTCGCTGCATCGTAGGCGTAGCCCTGGGCCCCAATGGACTGGGCGAACTCCTCGGAGAGGGGGGCACCACCGACGATGATGTTGACCTTGCCGGACAACCCCCGCTCACCCACCAGGTTCACCACGCCCTTCATGATGTCCATTGTGGTGGTGAGGAGAGAGGAGAGCCCAATCACGGATGCCCCCTCGGCAATGGCGACATCGATGAACTTCTCCGGTGGAACGTCGATCCCCAGGTCCACGACTTCGAAACCGGCACCCTCGAGCATGATCCCCACCAGGTTCTTCCCGATGTCATGAAGGTCGCCCTGAACCGAACCCAGGACCACCTTGCCACGACTCGGAACCTCTTCGGCGATGAGTAGCGGTTTCAGGAGAGCCACCCCGGCGGTCATGGCCCGAGCGGACAGAAGGACCTCCGGCAGGAACATCTCGTGATCCCTGAACTTCACTCCTACCACGTTCATGCCAGCGATGAGCCCGTCATCCAGGATCTGGGTGGTGGGGATCCCCTCGTCGATGGCCTGTTGGACCTCTTCAGTGATCTTCTTGTCGTCGCCGGCCATGAGGCACGCCGCAATGTTCTTCAGAATATCCATGGTGGGCTCCATCAATTCGTCGTTGGGGAGGGTTCAAATAAAGAGGCGATCCTGGACCGGCAGTCCCAGGTGGTGCAGTCCAAGCAGAAATCGAAATCGTTGTCGAAGTCGTGGATCTCTGGGTGGCCAACCACCAGGACGCCAGACACCGACTTGATGGGCGACATCAGGCAACTCGCACTGAGATTGATGTCGATCTCTTCTGGATTCAGGTAAGCGAAGAGTTTCTTCTGGCCCGTGATGTGCCACCCGCAATACCCGGGGCTGTAAGGAAGAACCCTGGCATCCGGGGTCACTCGACCCTCCTTGAGGAGGGATTCCAGAAAGGCGTCGGCCAGCAGGGTCGCAGCCATCTCCGCTCGGTCCGATGCGATGCCATCCAGCAAACAGGCGGTAGCAGGGTCGTTCTCTTTGAACAGATTCTGGATTTCCTCGCTGACCGGATCCCCGACGGTAGCGGCAAAAAGGGCCAGACCGTCCGCCTTCTTCACAATCTCGGGGAGCGGGGCGGGGTGGTCATTCAAGCCCTCCCCTGCATAGACGTCCTCGAAGTCGGAGAGGGAGATCTCGTCCAAAATCCCCTTCGGCTGGGTGAGGGACTGGTAGAGGCGGATGGCTTTCTCAACGAGCTTCTCTACCTGGTCCGAGACTCGATGCCCGTCCGGGACCCCCTGTCTTCCAAGGACGACGTCCCGAGTGGGAGCGACTTCGATAGAACCGAGAGAAAGAATCCTCCTCATCCCTCCCTCTGGGGCAAAGCGTCCATCCCGGCCTCCTTGGCGGCACCTTCCATCCGCTCGACGAGTTGTGCCTTGACCCCATCGTCCAACCTCGACGGAGGCGCACCCTCTACGAGTCGCTCCACCTCGACCGAAACCCGTTCACCGAGGGTACTTCTTCCGTCGTCTTCCCAGCGGGCACGGTTGGCCCTGTCGATGACCGGCCCGGGAAAGCGAATCTCGTCTTTCATGTGGCGCATCGTGTGGTCCGCAATGATGAGGTGCTTGTCCCTCAGAAACTCCTGAAAGATCGACAGGGCCGGAAAGTCTTCCCTTGGCTCAATCCCACGTAGCATGCGGAAGGTCATTCCGCAGATCTCGTCATCCACCACCAGCTTTTCGAGACTCACAGTGTTGATGAAATCCAGGATGCCCGGGCCCGAGATGTTATTGGCCCCAGCCAGGGCGCCGAGGGTCGCCCCCATGGCGGTCTCCAGCCCGGCCTGGGCATCCAACCGCTTCGCGTCGCTCATGGCCGTATAGGTTTGCGTCGGCAGACCCAGGAATTTCCCGATCTCGATGTAGGCACAATCGGTCATCATGGTCTCTATTGCCCCAAAGGGGGTCGTCTCGTAGCGCATATCGAAGATGGCCGGCGCACCTCCGTAGAGTACCGGTGTCCCAGGATTTGAGATCTGGCTGATGACGACACCGCTGAGCGTCTCAGCAGTGTGCTGGATCAATGAACCCACCAGGGTCACGGGGGCCATGAAACCCGAAAGGGGCATGGAGATGTACTCGACCGGGATCGACGCGTTGGCGCAATCCACCAGATTCTGGCTGGCTGCGGCAGTCCACTTGAGAGGAGGAGTGGGGCAGGCCGAAAGCATCGCCAGAGGCTGTCGTTTCAGCCCAGCCGCATCGCCTCGAACCGTCACCAGAAGATCATGGATCAGGTCAAAGCCCGCTGCCGAGAAGGCCCCGGTGACGACAGGTTTTTCGCAAAAGAGGAGACTCAGGAAGAGCCGGTAGCCGTCAGCGATCGGATCTGCCACGTCAGCAGGAATGAAGGCGGTGCTCTGGGCAGCGATGTTCTTCAGGCCTCCCATGAGCTTGGTGTACCTGACGTAGTCGGCGGTGGTGGGTCTCCTGATTTCTCCGGTCGTATCGTCGTGGATGTTGATGGCCGCCGAACCTGGGACGAAATGAACGTTGTCTCCGGAGAAGTCGTGGGTCTGGCTCCCAAGGACATCGAAGAGTTGGAAGGAGCTGGGAGCCGTCTTCAAAGCCTGGTCGATGATGTGGTCGTTCAGCTTGACATGGTCCGCCGAAGCGTCGATCTCAGCCCCGTGGTCCCCCAGTACGGCCAGGAGGGCAGGGTTGTGGATCGTCACACCCAGTGTTTTCAACAACCCCCGGGCCTCGTCCACTATCTTCGTGATCAGCTGGTCATCAAGGAATCGGAGGGTCGGTCTCATGGAGGTTTTCCTTTGGGTCTTTGTCTGGGTGGAGAGGAGAACGAGCCATCACACGCCTATTACAGGCCTCGATATCCCAGCCTCTCGGATACCCGGGCAGCGGCCTCTTGCACCGCCCTGGCTAGCGCGGGGATCCGATCCAGGGTGAGACGATGAGCGGTGCCACCAACGCTGAGGGCCGCGGTAATACGCCCCTCCCGGTCCCGCACCGGGGCTGCCACGGAGTGGTAGCCGTACTCGAGTTCCTCGATGTTCGTGGCGAATCCCTTCTCTCGAACCTCGGAAAGGACGTGGGTCCACTCATCCCAGGAGGTGATGGTGTGGGCCGTGATGGACTTCAACCCATCCTCGGGTTCCTTCATCGCTGTTTCAGCCCAGGCGAGAAGGGCTTTCCCCGTGGCCGTGGCGTGAGCCGGCCACCGGGTTCCGATCTCGGTTCCGAGCCCCAACAACCCTCGGCCACGCTCCTCATCGAGGATCAGAACCTCCCTGCCCACCAACGACTCTAGCGAAGCGTCCTCCCCGGTGGATTCAGCCAGGAACTCGAGTTCAGGGCGGGCCACTGCACGGACATCGACGGCTTTGAGGGCTAGAGTCCCGAGGACGATCATCTCGGGGCCGAGTTGGAAGTCGGCGCTTCCCGACTGCCTCATGAGGAAGCCCTCCTGCTCGAGAACGCTCAACATCCTGTGAGCGGTGGCTTTGCTCAGCCCCACCTCTGCTGAAAGCTCAGTGAGACTCCACCGCGGTCTGCTCTCTGAAAAGGCGCTCAGGAGAGAAAGCACGCGCTTCACAGCTCGTGTCCCCGGTATTGGCTGGGGAGCGGTCATGGTGGTACGTTCTTCCATTAAATGAAACTAGCTTTCACTCTGTGAAACAGTGTAGTTTTTACGATACCCCTACACAAGGGCATTTATTGGAGGCCTGTCTTGGAAACGAAGCTGATCTCGGCAACGAAAACAGTGGTCATCGGACCTGGTCACCCGGTTCGGATCATTGGAGAGCGAATCAACCCGACAGGACGGAAAGCGCTGGCGGCTGAAATGGCTTCTGGGGAGCTTGATAGGGTCGCCGCCGATGCCTTGGCCCAAGTGGAGGCCGGGGCCGCTGTTCTCGACGTAAACGCCGGCATTCCCATGGTGGATGAACCGGCCCTCCTGGCACAGGTGGTGAAGCTGGTTCAATCCATCACAGACGTCCCCCTCTGTATCGATTCCAGCGTAATCGATGCCCTGGCCCGGGGGTTGGAGGCCTATGAAGGAAAGGCCCTCGTGAACTCGGTGAATGGAGAAGAGGACCGCCTCGAATCCGTTCTCCCCCTTGTGAGGAAACACGAGGCTGCGGTCATCGGCTTGGCCATGGACGAAACAGGGATTCCCGAGACACCTGAGCTTCGACTCCAGGTGGCGAAAAAGATCCTGGACAGGGCCCGGGATCACGGGATCGAGCCCAGCGATGTGGTCATCGATCCACTCGTCTTGCCTGTGGGGGCTACCCCGAATGCGGGTCGCCTCGTTTTGGAAACCCTCCGCCTGGTGCGGGAGACCCTGGGCGTGAACACGGTCTGCGGGGCCAGCAATGTATCCTTCGGCCTTCCCAACAGACCTGGTTTGAACTCCGCTTTCCTGGCCATGACGGTGGCAAGCGGGATCACGTCGGTAATCGCGAATCCCCTGGAGGAGGTCAGCCGAACGGGGATCCTGGCCGGGGACCTCGTCATGGGGAATGATGAGCACTGCATGAACTGGATCACCGCTTATCGGAAGCCGGCATAGGAGGTCCGGGATGTCCATCTTCTCCCCACGTCGTTACCAACCCGCTTTTCGGCCGTATCGGCGAGACCAGGACCGTTTCTGGGTTCGGGCCTTCACCCGTGTGGAGTGTTGGATCAAGGGGGCCTTTTTTGGTTGCCGAATGTGTGGGAACTGCCTCCTCAAGCAGACGGCGTTCATCTGCCCCATGACCTGTCCGAAGGGACTCCGGAACGGGCTCTGCGGAGGAGCCACCCCCGAGTCGTGTGAGGTAGATCCGTCCAGACCTTGCACCTGGTACCAGATCTACGAGAAATCCAGGAAGATGGGCCGGGAAGACCGCCTGCTGGAGGTCAACGCTCCCCTGGATGGAGGCCGGGTGGGACGAGAGACCTGGTTGGCTACCTTCCGACTTTGGAGGTCGAGGGGTAAGGGCCCCCGCCTGAGAGATGCGCTCTTCCAGCGGCAACGGTTCAGGGAGGAGTGGGACGCTCTATTCTTCGATGCCCGCCAACCGGACTGGTGGCAGGGAGATTCGGAATACCATCCCCCTGCGTATCAGGAGCCCGTCTCGACCCTCGAGGGGGAGCTGAAGACCGGCCGGTTCGTGGTCACCGGCGAGATTGCTCCACCCCTCGGGGCTTCCCCGGACGCCATCAGGAAGAAGGCAGAGATGCTCCGGGACGCGGTAGTGGCCGCGAACTTCACCGACAACGCTTCGGCATCTGCCCGGATGAGCAGTCTCGCCTCGAGTAAGATCTGCCTCGAGGCAGGGCTGGAGCCCGTCATGCAGCTTCAGGCAAGGGATCGGAGTCGAGTGGTCCTGGAATCCGATGCCATCGGAGCCGCCGGATTGGGGATTCCCAACATCTTATGTCTCTCAGGGGATCACCACAGGTTCGGACCGGGTCCAACGGCGAAACCCGACCAGTTCGACATGGACGCCATTCAGCTGCTCTGGATGCTACGCCGAATGCGGGACGAAGGTCGTTATCTGGATGGGCGGAAGATCAAAGACCCCCCCCGGTTTTTTTTGGGGGCTGCGGCATCTCCCTTCGGGGCCCTCCCCGAGTTCGAGGCCATTCGGGCGGAAAAGAAGATCAACGCAGGAGCCCAGTTCATTCAGACCCAACCCGTGTTCGACCACGACAGATTCCTGGATTGGCTCGAAGCGCTGGACAAGCGGAACCTCCTTGGGAAGGTCCACGCCGAAAAATGCCGCATCGTAGGTGGTCCATCGCGGCGTCGGAATCTCGAGAACGCGCACGTAGTAGAATGCCCGCTGGTCCGGATCGAAGTCCGGGTCCTTCCAGTAAGCAAGCATGAGCG
>CBDUAX010000101.1:0-10758 GCA_965365235.1 uncultured bacterium | reverse complement strand
CCGTTCCCGAGGGATGGTCCGGGGAGGTGAGCTCCACCGGGGCTCCCATGGCCCTGCACACCTCCGCCACCTCTTCGGAATCGGTGGCCACCAACGCCTCGTCCAACACGCTCATTCCTTCCACTCTGCGCCACACCCATTCGATGAGGGGGCGGCCGAGGAGGGGGTAGAGCGGCTTGTTGGGAAGGCGGGTCGAGGCGAGCCGGGCGGGGACGATGCCCAGGACACGGCCGCTCATAGGCTCACACGGGGGTCAGAAGGTCGGGATCGGTATGCAATTTTCACGCCATTAAAGGTAGAAGAGGGGATCATGGAGAGCAACCGGAAAATCCACTAATCCCGGTTCAGAGGTCCAAGAAGTTGGCCAACAACTCCTTACCTCCCTGGGAGAAGAGTGATTCGGGGTGGAACTGAACGCCCCAAATGGGGAAGTCCCTGTGCCGAACCCCCTGGATTTCCTCACCCGGCTCCCCCTCCTCGGACCATGCTGCCACCTCCAGAACCTCCGGGAGGGCACCGGGGTCTGTCACCAGGGAGTGGTACCGGGCCACGGTAAGGGGATTGGGGATCCCCTGGAAGAGGCCTTTCCCGGTGTGGCGGATGGCCGCAGTTTTCCCATGCATGATTCTGGCGGCTCGAATGGTTCGTCCGCCAAAGGCCTCACCGATGGCCTGGTGGCCCAAACACACACCAAGGAGAGGCGTCCCAGGGCCCAGAGCCCGGATCAGCTCCACGCTCACTCCGGCTTCTGTCGGTGTGCACGGTCCCGGTGAGACTACAATCCGCTCCGGGTTAAGAGCGCGGATTTCGTCGACGGAGGCCTCATCATTGCGCACCACACGGACCTCAGCACCCAACTCTCCCAGGTACTGGACCAGGTTCCAGGTGAAGGAGTCGTAGTTGTCCAGGACGATGATCATCGGTCCGATCTAATGACGATCCGTGGGGCACACAAGCCTTTGGGACAAGCTCGAAGTCACACCCCGTAGGTCCGAGAGGCTTTGCCGCATCTGTGGGGCGGAAGAATGTGGAAGGGTTTTCCGTATGGGGTGTAGGAGAAGCCCATGTTCAAGCGTTGCCTTGTCTGTCACTCGCCCTTCCCGGAAAACGAAAGCCTGGAGTTTCTCCCTCTGGCCACCAGGGTCGCCTATGACCCCTCCAGAGGGCGCCTCTGGGCCGTCTGCAAAGAATGCAAACGATGGAGCCTGGCGCCCATCGAGGAGCGGTGGGAAGCCCTGGATGAGTTGGAGAAGGTGGTGCGGGACCGGAGCCGCCTCCTTTCCCAGACCGAGAATATCTCCCTTCTCCGGGCCGGAAGGCTTGAAATCGTTCGGGTGGGGCGAGCCAACCTCGCAGAACAGGCGTGGTGGCGCTATGGGAAGGAGCTGACTCAAAGGCGTAAGAAGTTCAAATCCCTTTCGACGGCCGGGGCCATCGGTGCAGGGGCCGCCATCTGGGGCGGCATGGCCACCGGAGGCATGAGTTTTATCGCAGCATGGCTTTTGTGGGACAACCTGCCCAACAAGATCCCCGACGCCGCTCGATGGTTTCGGTTCGGAGGGGATGCCTGGCGAGGCCGAAGCCGATGCGAAAAGTGCGGCCACACCCTTAGCCGCATCCCCTACCGTCGGCGGGACCAGATCATTCTGACGGGCTCGGGAGAGGCGGGGCCCCCGGGGATCGCATACAAATGCAAGAACTGTAGAGACTTCCGAGAAGGGGGTCTTCATCTCACCGGCCACGAGGCGGAACGTACGCTGAGGCGTGTCCTGGCCTACCATCACTTCGACGGGGCCGACGATCGGACGGTCACCTCAGCCACTCGCCTGATTCAGGAGGCTGGGTCTCCCGAGGACCTTTCCCGCATCCTCCTGAAGGACGGGAAACGCCTCGGAGAGCTTGGCCGAACTGGCGGCATCGCCCTTGAAATCGCCGCCAACGAGTCGTCAGAGCAGCGCCTTCTGGAACTCGAGCTGGCTGAACTGGAGGCCCACTGGCGAGTCGAGGAAGAGCTGGCCTCCATCATCGACGGGGAGTTGACCCCGCTTCCCCTCCTCGAGGTTTTCCGGAGAAAGGTCGTAGGGCAGGCCTGACTTACCCCTCCTGCGTTTCCAACCTCTCGTTCGAAGCGTTAAACTTCCCTGGCTGTCAGTCTGAGGGCCTTGGCCGGCATCGAAGGGCCGGAAAGGGCCGAACGCCAACCACATCTGCCCCGGCCAGCCGGGAAGACTCCCTGACTTCCCCGGCTCGCCCAGGGGGGCAATGGAAACCGGAATGGTTCCGAGAACCGCCTGGAAATGGCTCCTCCTACTCCTCCCTGTCCTTCTGGCGGGATGCGAGAACGAACCCCTAGAATCCGACAGCCGTCCATTGGTTGTAGCCTCCATCCCTCCAGTGGGCGACCTGATCACACTCCTGGTGGAGGATCAGGTCAGGGTGGAGGTGCTCCTCCCCTCTGGAGCCTCCCCTGCCACCTTCGACATCAGCCCCCGACGGCTCTTGGACCTTCAGGCCGGGGGACACTTCTTCATGATCGGCGCGGGCTTGGACGAATGGATCGAACCGCTGGCGGAGGGCGTTTCGGGGCAAACCACCGTGATTCGACTGTCCGATGGGATTCCGCTCCTTGCCGGAGGTGGCCACGGGGAGGAGGCCAGTGGGAACCCTCATGTCTGGCTCGACCCTATCCTGGTCCGGGACTCCTTCCTTCCAAAGATGAAAGAGGCGTTGTCGGGGCTATCCCCTCAGATCGCTGAGGTCCTGGACCGCCGGTTTGTTCTGTTGGCCGACTCTCTTACGAAGCTGGACGCCGAGATCCGGGAGACACTCTCGCCCTTGGACCATCGATCGTTTCTCTCCACACATGCCGCCTGGACCTATTTCGCGGGCCGCTACGATTTGAACGAGGCCGGAGTCATTCACACCCACGCCGGCGAGGACCCGTCGAGCCGAGAGATGGCTCATCTCCTGGAAGAGGCACGGGCACATTCCATCGCCTGCCTTTTCACAGAGCCCCAACTGGGTGAGGTCGCGGCCCGGGCTCTCGCCACGGAGCTTTCTCTCCCCACCTGTATGCTGGATCCTCTGGGCGGACCCGGGATGGAGGGGCGGGAGGGGTACTTCGAGCTCCTCCGGTTCAATACCCGGCAGTTCCTTCGCGGCCTGGGGAAGGAGTCGGGATGACCCGCCCGCCCCCGGTGCATGCCGCCATCCAGGTAGAGGACGTTTGGTTCTCATACGGGGGAAGAAAGGTCCTCGAGGGCGTCTCGTTGGAGGTCCCGAAGGGGTCCTTTGCCGCTCTGATCGGACCCAACGGCGCAGGAAAGTCCACACTCCTCCGCCTTCTTCTTGGGGTCATCAAGCCGGATCGAGGCCGGATCCATATCCTGGGAAGTCCACCGGGGGAACAGGGGCAACCCATCGGCTATGTGCCCCAGGGGATCCAGCTCCCCCGGGGGTTCCCGATCTCCGTCCGGGACGTGGTCCTCATGGGCCGCTATGGGAACCTCGGCCTTTTTCGCAGGCCCCACGCCGA
The DNA here is from genome assembly GCA_965365235.1 of uncultured bacterium. Taxonomy (GTDB): domain Bacteria; phylum Gemmatimonadota; class Gemmatimonadetes; order Longimicrobiales; family Gaopeijiaceae; genus CBDUAX01. The sequence continues at coordinate 7,223 of CBDUAX010000101.1, read as the reverse complement.
GGACCGAGCCAGAGTGGAGGATGCCCTGGAATCAGTCGGGATGACGAAGGTCGGCACCCGGCGTTTCCAGGATCTTTCGGGTGGGCAACAACAACGAGTCCTCATCGCAAGGGCTTTGGTGAGCGACCCTTGCCTCCTTATCCTGGATGAGCCCACTGCAGGCTTGGATCCCGCGGCCCGTGCCCGATTCTACGGACAGGTTTGCGACCTTCAACGGGCCCGGGGCCTGACGCTCTTCTGCGCGTCCCACGACGTGGAGGACGTGGCGCAACATGCCCAGAACCTCATCGTTCTCGACCATACCGTCAGGGCCTCGGGTCCCCCCCAAGAGGTGCTGAAAGGCCACGTGGTTCCCGATGTGTACCATTTCCCGCCCCCCCACGTGCACCCGGAGGGCGGCCACATCCATCATCATGATCTTCAGGGGGAGGAGTGATGTTGGAATTCCTCTCCCTCGGGTTCATCCAGCGGGCCCTCCTCACGGGCGCGGTCCTGGGGGTCACCTGTGCCATCCTGGGGGTTTTTGTCGTGCTTCGGCGCATGGCCTTCATCGGGGTGGGGATCTCTCACGCCGCTTTGGGCGGTGTAGCCATCGGCATCCTGGCGGGGATCCCCCCGGTGGCTGCAGCCGGGGCCTTCTCCGTGGCCGTCGCCTGGGTCATCGGTTGGATCACCCGTCGTGGGGAGGTATCGGAGGACACCGCAATCGGGGTCTTCTTCCCCACGGCCATGGCCCTTGGAGTCGCCCTGATGAGCCTCTCTCAGACCTACCGGCGGGATCTTCTCGGATATCTTTTTGGGAACATCCTTTCGGTGGGGTACGGGGACCTCTGGTTTCTTCTCGGTCTCGCCGGGATCGCCCTGGGGGTCCTGGCTCTATTCTTCAAGGAGTTCCTCTTCCTCAGCGTGGACGAGGAGGCGGCCAAAGCGGCGGGCCTTCCGTCTACCTTTCTTTCCTACCTCCTCCTGACCATCCTCGCCGTGACCATCGTGGCGGCCATGAAGCTGGTGGGGATCATCATGGTCTCGGCTTTTCTGGTGATTCCTGCGGCCACGGGTCAGACGCTGGGCCGTTCGGTGAAGGGGATGCTCCTCTTCTCGGCGGGCTCGGCCCTTGTTTCGGTGTTCATGGGCCTCTGGCTTTCATGGATCTGGAACCTTCCCTCGGGGGCCTCGGTGGTCCTCTTCGCTGCGGCTCTATTCTTCGCCAGCTACACCGTGCAGACCCTTCTCTCCAAAACCCCCTCCGCAGCGCCAGAAGGAACCGCACAGAAGGCCTGACATGGGAAGAACCCCGGTCCGGACCCTCTTCTCCGGGACCGGCCCCAGGGCCGCAGGGTTTCTGCTAGTAGTCCACGGGTCGGAGATAAAATTCGCCGATGGCGGTCTCCGAAAGCACTGCCACGGTAGGCAATTCCCGTTTCCAGTGGGTGGAGTTCAGTCGCTTCCAGACAAGCGTTACGGCCTTTTCGTCAAAACCGTACCGGACCAGATCCTCGGGCCCATACCCCCGGAGGAACCAGTACAGGATCGGATCGGCCAAGGCATAGGAGAAACCCAGCTCGTCCTCATCGTGGATCCCCCGGACCAGGTCGGCGGAGGCGGGTTTGTCAACGATGACCTCCGGCACGCCCAGGTGTCGGGCCAGAGCCCAAACCTGGGTTTTGAGTAGGTCCCCCAGCGGGTTGATGGGAGGGGAGTCGTCCGCATGCCAGGTGAAGTAGCCCAGGAGGCGCTCGCTTTTGTTCCCGGTACCCAGTGGGAGCCGATTCAGCTTGGCGGACTGATCGAAAAGAGTGACGGCCCGGATCCGGGCCGCCAGATTTCCCCTTCGTAGATCGGAGAGTTCCGGATCCACGTCTGCGATGTAGGCATCCACCGCCGGGGTGATTTCGATGGTAGAAGCCTGGGCACCGCAGCTCTCCAGCGCCAGAGTGGCATGGTCCAGGCTTTCAGGGCTGGAAGTGGCATAGGGCATCCGGATTCCCAGGACGCCCCCAGGGCCAAGAGCTTCCACTGCGAGAAAGAGGGATACTGCCGAGTCCACTCCCCCGGACACCCCCACCACGACGCCGTCGAAACCCCTCCGCTCCACCACTTCCTCCCGAATGAACCCCACCAGGGTCCGATGGACCAGGTCAAGATCGAGATCCAGGAGCTCTGGGTCATCCGGTCGGGGGTGGTGGCTGGGAAGTCCGCCTCTGCCCCGGCCCCTCAATCCGCTCTTTGAGGCCTCCTCTGCCGGAGCGACTTCTCCTTCCGCTTCCTCTGATCCCGGGTCCAGGAGGTCTCGGGCCCCGGCCCTCTCCAGCGATCTCTGGAGGTGGGGGAGCATCTGTTTCAGATCTGCCAGCAGTGGGGTTTCGAACCGGGCCCGATCGATCCAGTCCCCAGCCACAGTGGCCGATACCAGTCCCTCATCCATCAGAGGGCCTCGAGCGAGAATGGACCCGTCGGGTGCCGCCAAGACCGAGCCCCCGGGGAAGACCTTCCCTCCTTCCGTCCCCACGAGTTGGGAGATCGCCACGAAGACCCCATGCTCGAGGGCGAGCCCCCGGGCCATGGCGTCCCACCGACGGAGATTCCCCGGCCTACCCTGGCCCTTCCGGAAATCCCGGGCCGGTGAAGCACTGACCACCAGGATCAACTCCGCCCCATCCAGAGCCAAGATGGTCGGTGGCAGGCCGTGCCACATATCCTCGCAAACCAGCATCCCCATCCGTCCAAATTCGGTGTCGAAGGCCGCAACCTCCCTGCCAGGATCGGTAAACCGGGCCTCCTCGAAGACACCGTATGTGGGGAGGAAGATTTTTCGGTGGACATGAATGGGTTGGTAGATCCCGTCAGCCGGCTCGAAATAGGCCACGCTGTTGTACACCCCCCTACGCCAGCGTTCGTAGAACCCAAGGACGAGATGGGGGGCCTCTGGCCCCGGTGGACCCAACCGCTCCGCCAGCTCCTCCACCGATACCGCCTTCTCGGACACTCCTCCTTCCATGAAGTACCCGGTGGTGCAGGTCTCCGGGAACACCAGAAGGTCGTTCTCCCTCCCCTCTCGGGAGATCGTCGCACGGATCTTCAGGAGATTGGCCTCGACATCGGCCTTCTTGGGTTTGATCTGGACGAGGCCGATCCTCAGCGGGTCGGACGAACGTTGCTGCAGCTTGGCCATGAGCTCGCGTGAGTGCTGAATGGGAGAAACCCGGCCCCGGGATTTGGCCATGCCGGCGTCTCAACTGGACGCCCAAGGCAAGGACATCGACGGGAACAAGCTACGAAGGACTCTGGCAATCCGCATGGTGGACAGATCCAGATCCCGTCGTGCCGTCCGGGCCAGCTCGGGCCCGGAGGGGTCCGGAAACCGGAAGGATCAGCCCCGATGCCCTGGAGATTCGGGGAACGTGGCAGGGTGTGCTGGTGTTATGTTAAAACGTTGTCGTCCAGTTTTCCCAAGCACCGATTTGGCCATGAAATTCCGAATTGCAGCCCTCTTGATTCTAACGCTAGGCTTGACCCCGTTGGCCACGCTGGGACAGGTCGCGGATACAGTCAGGGAATCCACTGCGTCCCTCAACCCCGGCGTGGGGGATGGCCGACTCAACGCCGTCCCCGAGAGCCAGGTGTTTTTGGGAGCCTTCCGTTCAATCCTCGATTACCACCAGACCACCTTCAGCGACTCGACCCTCTGGGAGCAGGCTCTGGAGGGAATGATCGAGGGCCTTAACGACCCCTACGCCGAAGTGTTTACCCCGGACGAGTATGGAGCCTTTGAAGAAGGAAACACCGGGGACTACGCCGGGATCGGAGTCCAGATCACGCGCCTGAACGAGCGTGTGACCATCACCGCCGTATTCCGCACCACGCCTGCGGCTCAGGCGGGAATCATGGTGGGAGACCAGATCGTGGGAGTCGGGGAACACGACGCCCGGTCCTGGTCCATCGACATGGCTCGGGATTCCATCCGTGGCCCCATCGGGTCCATGGTGGAGGTCACGGTGCAACGGGACGGCCTCGCGGAACCGATCATGCTGCCGATCCGAAGAGATCAGGTCCACGTTTCGGCGGTGACCGCCGGGGTGGTTCAGGATTCCCTCGGGTACATCCTGGTGGAGCGAGTGGCTCGAGGCTCTGCGGTAGAAGTCGATTCGGCCTTCGGCGTCCTCAAAGATACCAAGGGGATCATTCTGGACCTGAGGCGGAATCCGGGTGGGTACCTGGTTGAATCCCTGTCCATGACCGACCTCTTCCTCGACCGGGGAGAGACCCTGGCCAGCACCAAGAGCCGGTCCCCTGGCAACCCAAATACCACGGCGGAGGAATCCTGGCAGGCGAGAATCCCGGCCCGGATTCCTGAGAAACCGATCGTGATCCTGGTGGATGAGTTTACTGCATCCGCCGCCGAGATCGTGGCCGGGGCCCTCCAGGATCATGACCGAGCCGTTGTCTTGGGTGCCCGCACCTTCGGGAAGGGCGTGGTCCAGACCGTTCTACCCTTGCCGGGAGATCGGCGCCTTCGGATCACCACCGGAGATTGGATGACACCGCTGGGCCGGTCCCTCCACGTGCCCAGGGATCTCGAGGGTCGCCCAATTCCGCAGGACACCACTGAGATTCCCATGGTCGTCACGCAAGCCGGTCGTACCCTTCGAGCTGATGGGGGCGTGTTCCCGGACCTCCTGGTGGAGGACGACACCCTAACGACGGGGGAACAAACCCTTCTCATCGAGTCGGCTCGGGCGAACGTTCCGCTGATCCTCCGAATCGCCGAGTTCTCCTTCGAGGAAGCCAAGAAGGCCATGGAGGAGGGCGGCTCCGAGGAACTGGATCCTGCTTCCATCGACCGGTTCATCGGTGCGCTGGAAGAGGAAGGGGTCCCCACGGAGGTCCTGGAGCACCCCGACGTCCCGGGATACCTGTCCTGGAGGGTCCGGATGGCTTTTGCCGACCGTGTGGGCCATCAGGGTCATGCCCTGGAGTTCCAGGCCGAAAGAGACCGGGTCCTCCAAAAGGCCATCGAATTCCTGACGAACGCCCGAACCCAATCGGAGCTCTTTGCAGCCGTGGACGCGGAGGCAGCCTCTCGGGCCAGTGTCCAGGCCATCGCGGCCACCAACGGCCGCAGATAGGGCTACCCGACCGTCTGCCCCAAGCACCGGTCGGAACCCGAGCTCTGGTGTTTGGAGGGAGCCCCGGTCCCATGTAGCGGATGGCCAGATCGAGAAGGGAAAACGGAGGCCGCTTCCACTAACCCCGTGGGTGGAAGGTCCGATGCACCTCTCGCAGGTACTCCCGGTCCACGTGAGTATAGATTTGCGTGGTGGAGATGTCGGCATGCCCCAGAAGCTCCTGGACCGCCGCCAGATCGGCTCCGCCCTCCAGAAGGTGAGTGGCGAAGGTATGTCGGAGCGTATGAGGTGACACCTTCCGATGGATCCCAGCCGCTCCTGCGGCCCGTCTTACCAGGTTCCAGATGGTCATCCGGCTCAGAGGCTCTCCTCTCCGATTCAGAAAGACCGTTCCCTTCCCCTTCCCTGCATCCAACCGAGGTCTGACCTCATTCAGGTACCGGCGGAGGGCCCTCCGAGAGGGAGACCCGAGGGGGACCAGCCGTTCCTTGGCTCCCTTTCCGAAAACTGTGCAAACCCCTTCTTCCAGATTCAAGTTCGAAAGCTTCAACTCCACCAACTCAGACACCCGGACCCCGGTAGCATAGAGGACCTCGAGAATGCTTCGGTCCCGCCAGAACATGGCATGCCCCGGATCCGGCGTCTCCAGCATCTCTCTCACCTCCTCGACGGAGAGAACGTCCGGCAGTGTTTGACCAACCCGGGGAGACTCGAGCCTCTCGCTGGGATCTGCTTCCAGGACACCTTCCTCCAGGAGAAAGGCGAAATAGCTTCGAACGGAGGAGATTGCCCGTCTGATGGAGGAGGGGGCCAGTCCCCGGTCTTTCAAGGAGTAGACGAACTCACGAAGGTCGGCGGCCTTGATCTCTCCCGGCCCACCGGCCCCACGGGGGATCACAAACTGAAACAGTTTCCCCAGGTCACGTTGATAGGCCGAGAGGGTGCGATCCGAGAGCCCCCGTTCAAAGGTGAGATAGTCCAGGAAGGACTCCATCCGGAAGGCCGGAGGACTCTTCAATCCTCCTCCCGGATCCTGGCCCGCCGGGTTCGGAGCCACCAGACCAGGACTCCCACGAGGAGGACGAGTCCGAATCCGAGAAGGAACCGATTTGTTCTCGCCAGCCAGCCGAGGATGGCCGGGAGGTTGCGCCCGGCGGTGGCCCCTATCCAGACCAGTGCTCCGTGCCAGATGGCCGACGCCACCAGGACGGGAAAGGCAACCAAGAGAAATCGCTGGTGGGTTACACCGGCAAAAACGGGTACCATGGCTCGGAGGCCGGGGATAAACCGGGCGAAGAAGATGGCTGGGAGACCCCAGCGCCGATAAAAATCTCCCAGAATCCTGAGCTGAACCGGATTCAGAAGAACCCTCCCCATCCCGACCTGGAAGAAGGGACGTCCATATCGATAGCCGGTCCAGTAGACCAGAAGCGCGGTAGAGGTGTTGGCCAACCAGGTGACGAAGAAGACCGCGGTTGCATTGGCTCGCCCCCCCGCAGCCAAAAAAGCTCCAAGCAACACGAAGGTGTCCGCGGGAACCGGGGGGAAGATGTTCTCCAGAGCCGACCCGGCTCCCAGAACCGAGTAGAGAAGAAGCGGCCCCTGGCGGCCAAGGAACTCGAGGATGGCATCCATGTCAGCTTCGGCCCAGAGATCGGGGACTCAGCCCCCCACCTCCTCGACTGCCGCCACCGCATGCACCGCCAATCCTTCTCCAGCCCCAATCCATCCCATTCCTTCGTTCGTCTTCCCTTTTAGGGACACTCGGTCTCCCGGAATACCCAATCTCTCCGCCAACCGATCCCGAATCTCCTGGGCCACCGGGGCGATCTTGGGTCTCTCACAAATCACAACCAGATCTACGTTCCAGGGGCGGAAGCCCTTCTCCCGAAGGATGGCAACCGACCGCGACAGGAGGTCCATGGAGTCGGCCCCTTCCCACTCAGGATCTCCTGGAGGAAAGTGCTGCCCCACGTCCCCAGCCGACGCCGCTCCGAGAATGGCATCGATGAGGGCATGGGCGATGGCATCGCCGTCGGAGTGCCCGGCGAGGCCTGGCACGTCCGGGATCAACACCCCACCGAGAATCAGGGGCCG
>CBDUAX010000100.1:0-10858 GCA_965365235.1 uncultured bacterium | reverse complement strand
TGCCGGATACCTTTTTTTCGGTGCATCCCATGAAGGGGCTCCGTTGGGCCTTATGGCCCGAGGGAGCCCCGGTTTTCCATATCCACGGACTTCCCGTATACTATCCAGGACCACTCATCCTCCACATCGGTTGGGAGACTCCGGTCATGAGCATGGAAGACATCCAGGCCGTCATCGATAGCGCCAAAGCCAGGGGAACCGATCCTCTGGAAGGGTTCATCCGAGAACGGGCACCGGCCCTTTCGGAGGAGAAGATCAAGGAAGCTGTCGAGGTTGCGTTGGAGATCATCGAGTCCGTGCCCATCTTTCTGGCCAGGGCTTCCCAAGAGGCCCGGCACCGGCAGATGGTGAAGACGGTCCAACCGGTCCTCGATCATGCGGAACAATACTTTCTCCGCCCCATGGATCTCATTCCCGAGATGACCCAGGGATTGGCCGGGCTTCTGGACGATACCTACCTGGTGTTGAGGATACTCCAGAACCTGGACAAAGGCCCCGAACCCTTCCTGGATTGGGATCTGGAGTTCCCGGTGGCCTTTCTCAGGGGCCTCCTTGGACCCGAGATCGGAGGGAAGTTGGACACTCTCTCGGTGGCAGCCCTCCAGGAGGTGAGCCAGCACCTCACAATCTTGTGGGAGCAGGTCTCGCACGAAGCGTAAGCTTTTCCGGTTTGGCAAAAGCCCAGTACTTTCCCTGCCCATCTCGATCCCCAGGATCTGTCTCGATGTCACCCAGGCCCCGATGGGGGTCGATCAGGAGTGTGTAAAGTGGTTCTGTTTCCCAGACCGAGCCGAGGCCACCGTTTCGCATGGATCCCCCTGGCCGCGTTGGGGGCCGCCCTGACCTTGGCCTGCTCCCCAGCAGGGGAGGGGGAGGGTGTGGAGGGGCCCAGATCCGGCGTGGCCGGATCCCCGTCCGTCCCGTCCGGGGCCGCCCAGGACGATCCGGTTCTTCGCTTCCATCCCGATGGTTCTTTCAAGATCGTTCAGTTCACCGACACGCAGGACGACCACGAGATCGACCCCCGGACCGTTCGTCTTTTGGAAGCGGTCTTGGACGACCAGGAGCCGGATCTGGTGGTGTTCACCGGGGACAACATTCGCGGGGGGCCTGAGACTCCCGACCAGGCCCGGCAGGCCATGGACAACATCATTGGGCCTCTGGAGGCCAGAGGGATCCCCTGGCTGGTAGCCTTCGGGAACCATGACGAAGACCACACCCCGGCTACCGGAGTGGATGAGGATGCCCAGCTGGCCTACTACATGACCTTCCCCAACAACCTGAATCGGGTGGATCCGCCCGGTGTGTCCGGTACGGGGAACGTCTTCGTCCTCGTGGAGGGGTCCGACGGCGGTACGCCCGCATTTGCGGTCTGGGCTCTCGATTCAGGGCGGTACTCCTCCGATTCCATCTCAGGTCAGTCTGTGTCGGATGACGGTCTGCGAAGCTACGATTGGATCCGCTCGAGCCAGATCGACTGGTATCGCCGCATCTCGGCGGCTCTGGAGTCCGACTTCGGGAGAGGGATCCCAGGCTTGATGTTCTTCCATATCCCAATTCCCGAGTTCGCTCTGATGTGGGAGCACCGCGAGAACCATGGCGTTACCGGGGAGAAGAACGAGGATGTAGCGGCTGGGACGTTCAATAGTGGTCTCTTCGCCGCGGCGAAGGAGCGAGGAGACGTGGTGGGGATCTTCGTGGGTCACGACCATGTGAATGATTATGTAGGTGATTACTTCGGGATCCGCTTGGGATACTCGGGGAACACCGGTTTCGGGACATACGGCCTCCAGGGAGACGACCCGGACCGGTTGCGGGGGGCCAGGGTTTTTTTGCTCCAGGAAGGAAATCCGAAGGGATTCGAGACCTTCATGGTCTATGCCCGAAGTTTCGGCATTTGAAACGATTGAACCTTTCCTCGCCCGGTTTCGTTGTGGGGAAGAGTCTCATGTTATTTCGATCCACTGTTGACCTTAGACCGGAGTTGATCTTCATGCGTGTTCGAGGCGTTCGAACCCTCATGGCTCTCTTTTCTCTCACCCTCGTGCTGGCGGGGCCCACCCCCACCGGCGCTCAGGAAGAGGCCCGCCTCCTCCGTTTTCCCCACATCCACGGCAATACCGTGGTCTTCACCTATGCCGGGGACCTCTATACCGCCCCGGCCACGGGTGGAGAGGCGAAGCGGCTCACCTCCCACCAGGGGCTCGAGGTCTTCGCACGCTTCAGCCCAGACGGTCGGTGGATCGCCTTCTCCGGGGAGTATGCCGGGACTCGACAGGTCTATGTGATGCCGTCCACCGGTGGGGCACCGCGCCAGTTGACCTTCTATCCCGATGTGGGGCCCATGCCTCCCAGGGGTGGATACGACCATCTGGTCTTGGACTGGACCCCGGACGGCTCGAAGATCCTGGTCCGGGCCAACCGGACCCCCTTCGGGCAACGGGTGGGCCGTTACTACCTGGTGGACCCGGAGAATGGTGGCTTGGAGGTGCCGCTGGAAATCCCCGAGGGGGCCTCTGGGGCCACCTTCGACGAAAGCGGAACCAAGCTGGCCTACAACATCAAGAGCAGGGAATGGCGCCACTGGAAACGCTACCGGGCCGGCCGTCAACAGGATGTGTGGACGTACGACCTGGCGAATCATTCCAGCGAACGAATCACCTCTGAATCCAGCACAGACAATTTCCCAATGTGGATCGGGGACGAGATCTACTTCGTCAGTGACCGGGACACGGAGGAGAAACTGAACCTCTGGGTCTACGACACCGGCACCGGGGACCGAACCCAGATCACCCGCTTCACCGAGTTCGACGTAATGTGGCCAAGCCGAGGCGTCGGGGGAATCGTCTTCGAGAATGGCGGCTATCTCTATCACCTGGACCCGGCAACCAAGGAGACCCGAAAGCTCACCATCACCCTGACGGGTGATTTCCCCTATACCGCCCCCTACTTCAAGACAGTCTCCGACGATGTCGAGACATTCGACATTTCTCCAAGCGGGAAACGGGTGGTTTTTGTGGCTCGCGGAGAGCTTTTCACCGTGCCTGCGGAGAATGGGAACATCAGGAACATCTCGGAGACCCCGGCTTTTCGGGAGAGGGACGTCTCCTGGTCTCCGGACGGGAAGTGGATTTCCTTCTTTTCAGACGCAGCTGGGAACTATGACCTTTACCTGATGCCCTCCGACCGGTCCGCGGAACCCCGGCGTCTGGTCACCGGTGAGGCTGTATGGATGAACGGGGTGCAGTGGTCTGCCGACGCCGAGTGGATCGCCTGGTCCGACAACATGAACCGGCTGCGGGCCATGGAGGTGGCCTCGGGCCGTCTCGTCGAAATCGACCAGACGGATAAAGGAGCTCTGAACGACTTTTCCTGGTCCGCCGACGGAAAGTGGATTGCTTATACGAAGAACGGCGACAACGCCATGTCGTCCATCTGGCTCTACTCCTTCGACTCGGATCAAACGGTCCAGGTGACAAGCGGGATGACGGACGAGGGAAGCCCGGCCTTCGATCCCGAGGGACGGTTCCTGTACTTCGTGTCGGCCCGAGACTTCAACTTCTCCTTCGCAGGAGGAAGCAGCTTCCGATCGCGGATTTATGCAGCCACCCTCAGGGCAGATTTTGGCCACCCCTTCCCGCCGGAGAGTGACGAAGAACCGGCTGTGGTGGGCGAGGAGCCAGAGGAGGAGTCGTCCGAGGGTGTATCCGACGAACCGATGCGGATCGACCTCGATGGGCTCGGGGACCGTATCATGCCATTGCCTGGGATCCAACCGGGGAGCTATTTCGCCCTGATCCCCACAGAGACGGGCCTCCTCTACTTCTCCGGAGGTACGGTCCACCAGTATTCGCTGGAAGATCGGGAATCCAAGGAGGTCATCTCCAGCATTCAGGGATTCGCCATCACTCCGGATCGCAAGAAGATCGCATACCGGTCAGGGGGATCGAACTTCGGAATCATCGATGTTCGCCCGGGGCAGGACAATGAGGCGGGACGGTTGGATCTGGATGGGATGGCCCTGCACATCGATCCCGCGGTGGAGTGGGCCCAGATCTATCATGACGCCTGGGTGTTGATGCGGGACTGGTTCTACGATCCGGGGATGCATGGGGTCGATTGGGATGCCATGTACGACCGGTATCTCCCGCTGGTTCCCCACGTCGCCCACAGGGCCGACCTGGACTACGTCATCACCGAGCTCATCGGCGAGCTGAATGTAGGCCACGCCTATTCCAACTCGTCTCCCGAACAGCCTCGTGTCGATCGGGTGGAGGTGGCCCTCCTGGGAGCCGAGTTCGAGGCCGACGGCGACTTCTTCCGAATCTCCAACATCTTCCCCGGAGAGAACTGGCACGAAGAGTACCGCTCGCCCCTCACCGAGCCCGGCATCGATATCCAGGAAGGGGAATACCTGATCGCCATCGATGGCGAGGCGGTAACCTCGGCCGACAACCCCTACGCATTTCTGGCGGGGAAAGCCGAGAGGACGGGGGAGGTCACGGTGAACGACCGCCCCACCACAGAGGGGGCTCGGAGCTACACGGTCCGGCCCATCACCTCCGAGCTGGGTCTCCGCTACCAGGAGTGGGTGCAGAGAAATGCCGCGCTGGTTGACTCCCTCTCGGGAGGGCGGATCGGGTACATCCACCTCCCCAACACCAGCACACCGGGATTCAGGGAGCTGTACGAAGGGTGGCAGCCGCTCCACATGAAGGAGGCTCTGATCCTGGATGACCGTTACAACGGTGGGGGCTTCATCCCCGAGGGGATGGCCTTCATGGTGGGGGCTCCCCTCCTGAACCTCTGGGCCCAGCGGAACCTGGACGTCTACACCCAGCCGGCTGTGGTCCATACAGGGCCGAAAGCCATGCTCATCAATGGGCAGTCCTCTTCAGGGGGGGACGCCCTTCCCTATTATTTCCGGACGCTGGGTCTAGGCCCCCTCATCGGGGAGCTGACCTGGGGGGGGCTGGTGGGGTACAGCGGGAACCCCGGATTCGTGGACGGAGGCAACGTCATCGCACCCCGGTTCGGGTTCATCGACCTGGAAGGCAACTGGGCGGTGGAAGCCGAAGGGGTGGGCCCGGACCCGGGCTTCGAGGTCCTGGACCGCCCCGAGGCCGTGGCCGCGGGCCGGGAGTTGATGATCGAGCGGGCGGTGGAGTTCCTCCTTCAGGAGTTGGAGAATCCCCAATACCGCCGGCCAGAGAAGCCCTCCGGCCCAATCAGGCGGGTCGGAGGTGGGGGGAGGTAGAGGGACCGAGGCTCGATTTCTGCCCCCAACCCCTGAACAGAAGTCAAAAAGGACAAGGCCGGCGCCCCTGAGGGTGCCGGCCTTGTTCGTTTCGTCAGCGCCTCGCGCCTGGGGAGAGCCGAGCATTCCGGCGTTTGAGGAGGGTTCCCCTACCGAGTCTTCCAAGCGTTGAGGATTTCCCGTTCGCGCTCGGCGCTGAGGACAAAGCGGGGGTTGGCCCTCCGTTCATCGGAGACCGCATCGGAGTGCCACCACTCCAGGGTCTCCATTGCCGTCACCGCCATGGGCCGGTACGTGAGGCCATTGGCGACCGCCTTGCTCACGTCGATCCGCTGGGATCCAACGTGGTCGTCGGTGGGCATCAGCCATGGGATGGCGAAGGTCAGGCCGTGCTCCTGGAGGAATCCATAGTCTTCGATCCAGCTCCAGGAGAGTTCGGCGGAGGTCGTGGCCCGCATTCCGTAGGCGAACTCCTCCATGGTCAGGGGGAAGCCCGGACCCGTGGCGTTGAAAACCCCACTCGCCCCCTCTTCCAGGAGGCGGATCATCCACTCGGTGAGATCCCGCACGTCGATCATCTGGACCTGATCGGCCTTCTTCCCCGGAACCAGGATCTCTCCGCCTCGATGGAACCGGACGGGCCAGTAGGTGAATCGGTCCGAACGGTCGGCGGGGCCTACGATGTAGCCCGGTCGGATCACCAATGTCCGTTGGTCCCCAAAAACCTCCCGGGCTGCCGCCTCTGACGTGGCCTTCATGACGCCGTACGCGGCGCTTCCATTCTCCCCGCCCGAAGCATCCACCAGATCGACCTCCGTGTCCTCTCCGATCTCCGTGGTGAGGTACGGGTAGTAGACCCCTGTGGAGGAGACATAGAGGTACGTCCCGACATTGTCCTTCAGAAGCTCCGCGGAGTCCCGCGTCCACTGGGTTTGGGCCCCGGAGTTGTCGATGACCACGTCCCAGCTCCGGCCCTCGAGGGCCGTCAGGTTGTCGCCCCGGTCCCCCACCAGCTGTTCCACGTTCCGGAAGGCCTCCGGGAAAAGGGCCGGCGGAGTCCGCCCTCTCGTGAAGGTGGAGATCTCGTGGCCCCGCTCCAGGGCGTATCGGACCTGGTGGGGTCCCAGGAAGCTGGTGCCCCCAAGGATCAGGATCTTCAGGGATCGTTTGGCCCGATCCTTTTCCGGGGCTTGGGAGGGGTGGGAGAGAGGTCCTTGGGTATGGCTCGCCAGGACGGTGCCGGGAGCCAGGGCCAATGCCCCTCCAGCCGCCAGGGTTCCCCGAACAAAGTCACGACGTGTATGGGACATCAAAAACTCCTGTCTGGGCCCTGGGGGGACCCATAGGGCCTGGACTCCAGGCGGACCTTCCGGTCACGGAAATGAGAGAGCACGGCCGGCTAAGGATACAGACGAACCCGGTTCCACCCTTCACCCTCTCGAAGGAACTTGATCCGATCGTGGAGCCGGCTGGCCCGGCCTTGCCAGAACTCGAAACTCCGTGGTTCCAGACGATACCCGCCCCAGAAGGGTGGAAGTGGGACCTCCTTCCCTTTGAATTCCTCCTGGTACTTCTTCACCCGGCCCTCGAGTTCCGCTCGGGTGCCAAGGATCTCGCTCTGGGCCGACGCCCAGGCTCCGATCTGACTCCCACGCGGTCGAGAGTGGAAGTAGGCCTCTGATTCCTCCGTGGAGATTCGGGTCACCGGACCCTCGAGTCGGACCTGGCGCTGCAAGATCGCCCAGTGAAATAGGAGGGTTGCTTCGGGATTCTCCTCCAGCTCCAAGGCTTTTCTGCTCGAGTAGTTGGTAAAGAAGACGAAGCCCCGTTCGCTGTGCCCCTTGAGGAGAACGTATCGGACCGACGGTTTGCCGTCGGGCGTGGCCGTGGCCAAGGCCATGGATTCGGGGAGGAAGATCCCGGATTTTTCGGCCTCTCGGTACCAGGACCCAAAAAGGCTCAGGGGATCGTTCCCTGCCGCCTTTTCCGAAAGCCCCGCGGTCACGGCTTTTCCGGCGGTGAAGAAGGCTCTGATGGTGGATCGGAGTGACATTCCGAGGGGCGCTCCGAGTTGGTTCCTGGTGAATTGGGTGCGGAGTGCAGGATCTAGCTGTTGGGGATGTGGGACCCTCCGCAATCGGCCCCGGAAGATCCGGGTTCCTTCCCCGTAGGGCAAGGCTCAGCGGGGGTAAAAATCGGGAGGAGCGGGCTGGATCGACGCCGCCGCAGGGTGAGGTGTGGGGTGGCTCCTTTGAGGTGCCGCCGGGGGGCCTCGGAGCCGGTTGCGTCCGAGCCGGCGCCGGACGAGGTTGCCAGTGTCCAGCTTCAGCCGGGAACCGATCTCTGGCAAAAGCTTCAACCGCACCTCCCCTGGAGGGTCGCATGGTACGCATCACACGTTTCGGCCACTCGGCCGTTCTTCTTTTCCTGGTCAGTCCCTTACTCGCCTGCAGTGCCGATGCCGATGGGCCCATGACCGAGGAGGAGATCCTCGCTCACGCACAGGCCATCCACGCTGAAGCGATCACGATCGATACCCACAACGACATCCTGGGGAATTGGGGGACGCCGGAGATCAATCCATGCACAGGAACGGACATGCGGGTCGACATCCCCAAGATGGTGGCGGGGGGACTGGACATGACATTTCCGGCGGTCTTTGTCGGGCAGGGCGAGCGGACAACGGTGGCTCACGCCGCCGTCAAAGAGGAGGCTCTGCAAAAGTTCGAGGCCATCCACAGGGTGGCGGAGGAGATGTGTCCAGAGCTGGTGGAGATCGCATACCGGGTGGACGACGTAGAACGGATTCTCGGGGAAGGGAAGCGGGTCTACGGGATTGGGATCGAGAATGGATACGCCGTGGGGCACGACCTCTCCCTGGTAGAGGAGTACTACGACCTCGGAGCTCGCTACATCACGCTGACCCACTCGGGGCATAACGACATCGGTGACTCCTCTACGCCCAGGTCCGGCCCGGCTGAGGAGTTCGGGGGGCTCTCCGAGTTCGGTGAAGAGGTCGTGGGGGAGATGAACCGGCTGGGAATCATGATCGACCTTTCCCACGTCTCCGATCAGACGGCCATGGATGTGTTCGCCCTGACGCAAGCTCCGGTCATCGCTTCCCATTCTGGTGCCCGGGCTGTCAACGAAGCAAGACGCAATATGAGCGACGAGCTCCTCCTGGCCCTGAAAGAGAACGGTGGGGTGATCCAGATGGTGGCCCTGGGGAGCTACCTCAGAGCCGATCCCCCTGAGAAAGAGGCGGCGGTTTTGGCCCTCCGGGAAGAGCTGGGGGGTGGAGATCCAGGAGCTTTCCGGAACGCCACCGAAGAGATGATCGCCACCTATATGGCACGAATGGAGGAAATCGACGCCCAATGGCCCGGGGCCGACCTGTCGGATTTTGTGGACCACATCGACTACATCAAGAATCTGATCGGCGTGGACCATGTGGGGATCGGCACCGACTTCGATGGTGGCGGAGGAATCCCCGGATTCAATGATGCGTCGGAATCTCCCAATGTGACCATCGAACTGGTTCGCCGGGGTTACACCGATGCCGAGATCAAGAAGATCTGGGGTGGGAACCTCCTGCGGGTATGGAGGGAGGTAGAGCGGGTGGCGGCGGAGATCCAAGCCGGAGGATAACCCCCCCCACGGGGCTGGGAGCTCCATACGGGGTACAGGGGCTACCCCGGGGAATCAATCTCCCCGCTGGTCCAACCGCTTCAGACCGGCCTCTCTCGCCAACCGGAGGGCATCAGCCAACTCCTGGTGGCGGAGGGGCCGGTTCAGTTCCGAGTGCTTGTCCCCCCCCACCACTCCTCCGGGACGGTACTGACCGAGGACGTTCAGGTAGGCGTCTGGTCCGAGCTCCCGGTGGATCCACTCCATGATCACCTGGCTCTCCCCAAGGAGGCCCGGCAAAACCAGGTGACGGATCAGGACCCCCCGACGTGCCAGGCCGTCTTCCCCGACCTCCAAGGTCCCCACTTGGCGGTGCATTTCCTTCAAGGCCGCTTGGGCCACCAGGGGGTAGTCTTCCGCTTTCAGATATCGCCTGCAGAGCTCGGGGTCGAAGAGCTTCAGGTCAGGCATGTAGATGTCTACGATTCCGTCCAGGAGGTGAAGGCTTTCCAAGGAGTCATAGGCGCTGGTGTTGTAGACCAGCGGCAATCTCAGACCCTCCTCGGCTGCCAAGACCAGGGCCTCCAGAAGCTGAGGCACCACGTGTTCCGGCGTTACGAAGTTGATGTTGTGGCACCCCATCTCCTGAAGGCGCAGCATCTGCTCCGCCAGAGCCCCAGGTGCCGTCCCTCTGCCCTTCGGGGGAATCCCCTGGCTGATCTCAAAGTTCTGACAGAATACGCAGCGTAGGTTGCAGTGGCCGAAGAAGATTGTCCCCGAACCGTTTCGACCCCGGAGGCAATCTTCCTCCCCCAGGTGTGGAAAAGCGCTGGTGACCACGGCGTAGCGACCGGTTTTGCACGCCGACCAGCGATCTTCCAGACGGTTCACATCGCAGTCCCGAGGACAGACCCTGCAGCTCCCCAACCCCTCCAGCGCCCGGGCCGCCCTCCGGCGAACCTCGGGAAGGCCAAGGCTCAGGTAGGCCGGAACGAAATCCCTCGGCCCCCCAAAGGGGGGGAAGGAACCGAAGAGCCTCACGAGGCCCCGCCCCTCATACCCAGTCCCTCAGGTGCACCGGCTGTCGTTTCCCTCCCCAGGATCCAGGCTTGGGGTCCAGGGATCCAGCCAGGGGAGTTCCACAGTTGAGACATCCTCCAGCTTCATCCAGTTCCCATTCAGAGAGGGCGTACCAGACGCGACCGATGAGGAGCGTTCCACACTCCTTGCAGTAGGTCGAGCTGGCCGCCTTGTCGTGGACATTTCCCACGTAGGCGTGGTGGACCCCGTTCTCCAGTGCGATCTCCCGTGCCCGGAGGAGGGTGGAGGTCGGAGTCGCGGGCACGTCCTGCAGCTTCCAGTCGGGGTGGAAAGCGGAAAAGTGTAGTGGCACCTCCGGCCCCAGCTTCTCCACTACCCACTCCGTCATCTCGTGAAGCTCCCGGTCCGAGTCGTTCCACCCTGGGATGATGAGGGTGGTCAGCTCCACCCAGACATCGGTCTCGGTGCAGACGTACCGCAGCGTGTCCAGAACGGGGTCCAAGGTTCCTGCCGCCAGCTTCCGGTAGAACTCATTTGAGAACGACTTCAGGTCGATGTTGGCTGCGTCCATGTGTCGATAGAATTCCGCCCTTGGCTCGGGCATCACGTACCCTGCCGTCACCGCAACGCTCTTGATCCCCATCTCCTTGCATGCCGAGGCAACATCCACCGCGTACTCGTGAAAGATCACCGGATCGTTGTACGTGAACGCGACGCTCCGGCACCCCGTTTCCAGGGCCGCTCGGGCAATGGTCAAAGGAGAGGCCTCGTCCAGGAGCCGGTCCATCTGACGAGACTTCGAGATGTCCCAGTTCTGGCAGAACTTGCAGGCCAGGTTGCATCCGGCAGTGCCGAAGGAGAGAACCGGCGTACCCGGCAAGAAATGGTTGAGGGGTTTTTTCTCGATTGGATCGATGCAGAAGCCCGAGGATC
>CBDUAX010000099.1:0-10939 GCA_965365235.1 uncultured bacterium | reverse complement strand
TGCGCGGCGGCCTCGGCGTCGAGCTGCGCCACCTCGAGCCGCTGCTGGAGTCCATGGAGAAGGACGCACTGGGCGGCGCGGCGCGTTCAGCCGCTCACCTCATGGCATCGATGGCCGAATCAATGTCTGGGCTGCTGTGCTGGAGGTCTTGGGAGACCCCCCACCACCGCCGCCCCCTCCGACCAACGAGGCCCCCCAGGCGTCCTTCACCTATACCTGTGCGGAGCTGGACTGCAGCTTCGTTGACACCAGCACCGACGATCACGGAGTGACATCGTGGGACTGGGATTTCGGGGATGGCAGTGTCTCCCCGGTCCAGGACCCGAGCCACAGCTACGCCACCGGCGGGACCTTTACCGTCACCCTGACGGTGACCGATGCAGGGGGCCTCTCCGATTCTTCCCAGCAAGCCGTCACCGTGACGGAACCACCTCCACCTCCGCCCAACCAGGCTCCGACGGCGTCCTTCATCTACTCCTGTGTTGGAACCACGTGTGACTTCACGAATACCAGCACCGATGACGGCGGCATCGTGGCATGGCTCTGGGATTTCGGGGATGCTGGATGGTCTGATGCCGAGCATCCCACCCACACCTATTGGGATCCCGGCACGTACACGGTTGCCCTCCTCGTGGAGGACGGTGAGAGCCTGCTGGATCTGGCTCTCCAGGAGATCACGGTCGTAGAACTGCCACCCGTCCTGACTGCGGTGCCGAACAAGATCAAAGGCCGGCAGGTGACGGACCTTTCCTGGATTGGTACCGCCAAACCCGTCGACCTGTACCGGGACGGGACTCAGATCGCAGTGGGCGTGGCCAGCGATCCGGGAACATACCAGGACTTCACCGGTCAAAGGGGTAAAGGCAGCTATGTATACATCGCCTGCATCGCAGGGACCGATACATGCTCCGACCCAGTGCCGGTTGTGTTCTGATCGTCTTGGTTTTCCGGAGGGCTCGGGCGGCCCGGCGGGGAGAACTCCTCGCCGGGCCGGATCTTTATGCATACAGTTCTAGCGATGTCCAACTGAACATTCGAGGTTTTCTATCCAGGGACAGGCTACGGCCCACTTTCCCATGAACGATCGAGAACGGTTCAGGCGTCTCATGCGCGGCGAAAGCGTGGACCGACCGCCCTTCTTTGAGGAGGGTGTTCGGGACGGGGTGCTCGAGCTGTGGCGTAAGCAAGGGTTGTCGCCGGGCACGACACATGTGGAGTTGTTCGGACTCACCCCTCATGAAAATGTGGGGCCCGATCTCAAGTTTTTATCGAGCTATTTCGGGCGCGTCTTCGATCTCTCCCTGCCAGAGTACCGGAAGGTCTTTGATTCCTCACGCAGACGGTTCCCCAAAGACTGGACAGAAACGGTCAAACGACTCGAGAACCGAAACCATGTCGTCTGCATCTGGGCCTCGCGAGGGTTCTTTCAGGCACTGGGGGTCGGTGACTGGCCGACCCTGGAGAGGGCCCTCGTCGGTACCATCAAGGACCCCGAGAAGATACGAGACCGGATGGAGGTATATGGGGATTTCTGCTCCCGTATGCTCGAGAGGACCCTGTCCGAGGTGGATCCGGAGTTCATCTACCTGAGCGAGCCCATTTCCAACAACACAGGGCCTCTCATCTCACCGGATATGTTCCGGGAGTTCATGATCCCGGTGTACCAACGAATCGTCGCAACGGCCAAGAGACTCGGGTGTCACAATATCCTCCTCAGCACATACGGTGATACCAGCCTCCTCTTCCCGATGCTGGTGGACGCCGGCATCTCCATGCTCTGGATCTCCGAGGGTCCGGAAGTGCCGGAGCTGGACTACGGCCAGATCCGAGGCAGCTTCGGTCCAGAACTGGGCCTGATCGGAGGGATTCCCCTGAGCCTCCTCCGGAGCGGCTCCCCCGATCTGGTCAAGAAAAGGCTCGAAGAAATCGTCCCTCCTCTCCTGCGATCGGGCCGCTACGTGCCTCTGGCCGGTGGGCGAGTCAGGGAAGAGGTCCCCTGGTCGGCCTACAAGAGCTACCGGGAGGTCTTGGCTGGGCTGACCGGTTGAGGAGGGAAAGGGGGCGCTGGTGAACGTCCAGCCCCGGCGCCGGTGCCTTCCCAGTAGTGAGCTATGGGAGCTGGCAGACGGAGGTGGGGTCGGACCCGGCTCTTTTGGGGCGGACCCTTTGGAGGTGCTGAGGTGGGCTCACTCTCGGCTGCATTGGATGGGGGAGGGGGGAACTCCTTCGCCACGAGAAGTCAGGACGGCCGCCAGTCCAGGACCTCGACCAGAACCCGCTCCGCGTGGGACGGGACGTTGATGAAATCCATCTTCAATCCTGCTTGCTCGACGTTCGTCCTGAGCTGTCTCAAAACCAGAGAACCGGTGACATCGACCCGTCCCAAACCGCTCAGGTCCATCACCACCTGCTCCACACCGGTTGCTCTCTCGAGGGAGTTCAAGAGGGCCTTCTCGAGAATCGGGGCCGAACCAAACCAAAGGACGCCGCGAAGCTCGAGGAAGAGGGCCGGACCCTCCTGGCGGACCGAATGGGCTGGGCTCAGTTCCCGCCAAAGGTGTACCCCCAACGCCAATGCGACCGACAGGATTACCGCCTCCTCTACGTGGGGGGCCAGGGCCAGAGTAAGTACAAACGCTGCGCCCCCGATCATGGCCTGAAGGGGAGAGATCCTCCACAACTCCAGCAGGGGCGAGAACTGGATCAGCTTCCAGACAGCGGAGATGACCACAGCTGAGAGAATTGCTGTTGGGAGTGGAGCGAGGATAGAAGAGAAGGGCAAAAAAAGGAGAACCGTGGCCCCGGCGATGAACCCTGACCACTTGGATCTCGCCCCAGCCAGATGATTGAGGCTGGTCCTCGAGAATGATCCGCCGGAAGGGAAACCGCCAAACAAGCCCGCGGCGAGGTTCCCAACCCCCTGACTGATGAATTCGCGATCAGGGTCCCATGACATGCGCTCCTTGGTCGCCAGCGCTTGGGAGACGGATGCTGCTTCGGCGAAACCCACCATCGCAATGACAACTCCCGGCAGGATCAAACCCGGGAGGCGAGACCAGGGCAAGGCCAAAGAGGGAATAGGGAAGTCGGTTGGGATCTCTCCCAAGATCGGCCCGGAATACCCGGTCGTCGTCGAAAAAACCAGCCCCACGAGGCAGGCCATGAGCACCCCGGGTATGGCAGGGTGAATGCGCCTGCTTCCGAACATCAATGCCAGCGTCACCGCACTGAGACCCACCGAAGTGGGTTCCCAACTCGAGGGATGGACCAGGGTCCACAACGCCCGGGAGCCCAATCCCTCCAAAGCGGGATCAGCTCCGAAAGCACCGGGGATCTGCGACCCGATAATGAGAAGCGCGGCGGCAGAGGTGAAACCCACGATGACGGGCTGGGAGAGAAGGAAGGCCATCCATCCAAGCCGGAAGACTCCGATCACCACCCGTGCGCTCCCCACGACGAGGGCGAGCAGGCTCGCCAGGGCCAGGAAGGATGGGGCGCCGGGCGTCGCCATGGGGATGAGAGCACCGAGGGTAAGAAGAGAGGTGAGGGCCACGGGGCCGGTTTGGAGCCATGGAGAGGACGCGAAAAAGGCCGCTGCCATTGGCGCTAGTGCCGCCACATACAGACCGTGATGAGCTGGCACTCCGGCCAGTTCCGCATAGGCCAACGATTGGGGAATGAGTACCAGGGCGACTCCAAGACCGGCCAGGACGTCCCGGGGATGGAAAAGAAAAGGCCCGCGTAACCGTGTGGGAGGATTGCGGGAGAGTGAGCCCGGCATGGGGGATTGTTGAGCTTCGCTCATGAAAGCTTCGCCGCAGTCCTTGCGCTCAGGAGTCCCGAGGGGTGGAGGGATACCTCCAAGATTGAAGATAACAGCCGCGAGTACCCTCTCCCTCCCCGGAGGTGGCTACCCTCCCGGAACCAGCTTCTCCAACTCTTCGGGTCGACGGGGCAGGTCGGTGGTCAGTACCTCCACTCCAGTCTCGGTGACGAGGAGGACGTCCTCGATGAACACCGATATCTGATGGTCGTGATTGTAGTACCAGGGCTCCACCGTGAAAATCATCCCGGGCTGCAAAGGCTCATCCTCCAGAACCGGTGTTCCGGTGGAGAGCCCAATGTGATGTCCGAAGTAGAGCCCGGTTTGCATGTACTTCTTCTGGTCGTTCGGAATGTGCCTCTCGGCTATCTCTTGGAGTTCACGGAGGGTGAGTCCAGGTTGTACCGCAGCGATGATGGCGTCCGACACGGAGGTGCTCAACTCCAACGCTTTCCGCTGTTCAGGGCTGAAGTGGCCGGAAACCGGAAAAGTTCGACCTACGTCGCTCACGTAGTGGTCCAACTCGCAACCCACATCGAAGACGACCAGATCGCCGTCTTCCATCCGTCGGTTCCGTCGGTCGTAGTGCGCTGTAAGCACCCGCCAGGGCCTGAGGGAGTTGGGCCCGGACTTGATGATGGGGTGAAAGGGGACCCGCTGCGATCCGCCCCGCTTGCAGGCGAGCTGAAAGTGCCCTTCCAACGTTCGCTCGTCCACGCCCGCCCTCACCCAACCGGCGGTCTCGCGGATTGAGCGTGTGGTCAGCTCGGCGACCTTGCGCATCTTCTCGATTTCAGCCGGGGTTTTCACGGAGCGGACTCGGGCAACCGGCTCGAAGGCATTCCGGATGCGGGCCTCCGGCCTCGTTGTCTGAAGGTGGAGCAGGAGAAGATCCTGGGGGCTCCAGTCGGGCAGGGCCTCGGTTTCCATAGAGGGAAGAGGGCCCTGGCGGCCTCCGTTTATTCGAAGCAGCCGGCCCTCCCGTGTCCAGGCGCCCACATAAGCCTCGAACTCGTCTGCGTCGACGATATTTTCGATACCCGAGACGGAAGCCAGGGTGGGGTCGTTCCCCAGCGGTCGCCCGGGAAAGTCGTTGGGGCGTCCGGGGTTCTCGAAGCGGGTATCCCGAGGTGGAGTGAAAAGCAGGACTTCCCCTCGGTCGGCATCCAGAGCCAGTAGAGAGGCCGGAAGCTCGAGGCCCGTGAGGTAGTTGAAATTGTCCAACTGCCGGAAGGTCACCCCGTGACTGATTCCGTGATCTCCCGGGACGATCAAGATCCCCCCGCCATCGGCGGCCAGCGCTTCCAGAAGCCGACCTCGCCGAGCTGTGTATTCCTCTGCCGGAAACCCGAGGCTCGTCCAGTCCCAAAACCGCATCTCGGCAGAGGACGGTTTTGGTGCAGTTTGGGCCAGGAGAGGATCGGTTCCCAGAGTCAGGGCGACGGCAACGAGGCCGCAGGTTTTCCAGGTCCCACGCGCGTTTCTATTCATAGGACTGATACATTGCGAGTCGACGCCCCGTACGCAACGGCCCAGGGTGCGCCCAGCACCCCGAGGGCCCCGAAAAAAACCGGGAGAAGATCGTGCCGAAATCCCACCAACGAACGGCTGGCGTGGTGGCTCTGACCCTCATGGCGTGCCAATCCCCAGCTACCGACTCGTCCCAGCCCTTCGGGGCTGTGCCCGAGCCCGAATACCTCACCACTCCAGAATTCGCATCCATGGGGTTTCCGTTCTCGGAGGCCGTCAGAGTCGGATCCATGCTCTATCTGTCGGGGCAGGTCGGGAACATCCCTGGAACCACCGAGCTTGTGCCCGGAGGGATTCAGGCCGAGACCCGACAGACCATGGAAAACATAAAGACCATTCTGGAACGGTATGGCTCCTCCATGGACCAAATCGTGAAGTGCACCATCATGATCGACGACATGAGTGAGTGGCCAGCAATGAACGAGGTCTACGCCGACTTCTTCCCAGGGCCCAAGCCAGTGCGGTCTGCCTTCGGAGCCGACGGCCTCGCTTTGGGGGCCAAGGTCGAGATCGAGTGCTGGGCGATGGCGGAGTAGGGAGTCGGCTCGAAGCCCAGCTCACTCCGTCCGAAGCGCCTCCACTGGATCTACTCGGGATGCCCGGGTCGCAGGGATGAGAGCGGCGACCATCCCCAAAACCACCACCCCGAGGCCTACCACCGCGTAGGTCGTTGGGTCGGTGGGGGCCACACCGTACAACAAACCGGCAATGAAGCGGGACAGCCCCAACGCCCCGAGTGAGCCGATCACAGCCCCTACCAGCAGCACGTGAAGGACCTGGCCCACCACAAACCGAGCGGTGGCCTTCTGGTCGGCGCCGAGGGCCATCCGGACTCCAATCTCCCTGGTCCGGCGGGCCACCGAGTAGGAGACCACCCCATAAACCCCAACCGCTGCAAGGACGACGGAGGTGAGTGCCAGGCCGATCAACAGGGCCATGTTGAAGCGAGGCTGAGCAATGGTGGTTGAGAGGATATCCTCGATTGTGCTCACCCGGGTGAGGGGAAGTTGGGGATCGATTCGCCTGACCTCGTCTCGTACCGCGGTGGCCATCAGGGCCTGATCCTGGGTGGTGAACACCACGATGTGCATCTCTGAGAGTGGAAGCTGCACAAAGGGCACAAAAAGCTCCGGCCGAACCTCGGCCTCCAACCCGTCATGATGCACGTCTCCCACGACGCCCACGATTTCCATGGGGGGAATCATGGGCATGGTGATCTTCCTTCCGATGGGGCTGATGCCTCTGAAGTACCGGTCCGCGGTGGCCTGGTTGATGATGGCTACTGGAGGGCCGGTCACCCCGTCCAGGTTGTCGAACACCCGACCTTCAACGGTGGGGATGTTCATGGTCTGGAAGTAGCCCGGAATGGCACCCCGAAAGTCCGCCCGCGGTCGTTCCGTAGGCGACTCGGCCTCCAGGCCCTCGACCGTGAAGGGTGCCTCGAACTCCACGCCCAGGGGGCTCATGGGAAGGGAGGAGACCCCGCCCACCTCTTCGAAGCCCGGGCGTCGCCGGAGGTTCTCGGTCAGCTCCGAGAAGAACTGTCGTTGCTCTTCCATGCTGGCGTACCGGGACTCTGGAAGGGACACGACGACATCGACGATGTTCTCTGTCCGGAAACCGGGACTCACGCTGTTGAGACGCAGGTAACTCTTGACCATCAGCCCTGCCCCCACCAGCAGGACAAGAGCCAGGGCGACCTCACTCCCGACCAGGAGGTTGCTCAGCCTCCTGGACCCCCTGCCCGCGGAAGCCCCTCGGCCCCCCTCCTGGATGACCGGTGCAACCTGAAGGCGCATCATCCTGAGGGAGGGCAGGATCCCGAACCCCAGCCCAGCCACGACAGACACCAACAACGCAAAGGAAAGGACGGTAGGATCCAACCCGATCTCCCCAGCCCTTGGGATATTCGCCGGGATCACCAGCCGCAATCCGCTCACCCCCCAGAACGCCAGGAAGATGCCGGCGATTCCACCCAGGATCGCCAGGACCAGGCTCTCCACAAGGGAACGTTTCAGTAGAGCCAGTCGGTTGGCTCCGAAGGCCGCCCGGATGGCGTAGTCCCTCATGGTGTCGGCCGACCGGGCCAGGAGAAGGTTCGCCACGTTGACACAAGCAATGAGGAGCACCACCACCACCGCTCCGAAGAGGAACCAGATGGTTTGTCGGACCCCGCCAATGAGCTGCTCGAGGGCTGGGACCAGCTGAACTCCCCAGCCGGCCATCTCCTCCGGATTCTCGTCCTCGATCCGGGTGGCCAAGGCATCCATATCTGCCTGGGCCTGCTCCAGCGTCGCCCCGGGGGCCAGGCGCCCGATGGCGTTGTACATCCTGTGGGGTCGTGACAGAAGGGCATTCAGGTCCAAGGTGAGTGGTGACCACATCTCCACCTGGGGATCGTCGGCCGGGAACTGAAACCCCTGTGGCATCACTCCCACCACCGTAAAGGGTTCCCCGTCCAGACTGATGCTCCGACCCGTGATGTCCGGGTCGGACCCGAAACGGGTGACCCACGAGGCGTGACTGAGGATCACCAGCCTCTCGTTTCCCGGCACCTCCTCTTCAGGCGAAAAGGTCCGGCCGAGACTGGCGTCCACCCCAAGCACACTGAAAAGGGAGGGTGATACCTCGAGGCTGGCGATCCTTACCGGCTCCTGGGTATCGGTCAGGGTGAAGCCCCGGTAGGTGTAGGCGGCTACACTCTCCAGCGTCCGAGATCGCTCTCTCCAATCCAGGTAGGTGGCTCCCGAGGTGAGTCCCTGCTCCAAACCCTGCTGTCGGTTGACCTCCCAGAGGACCACGAGGCGATCGGGCTCGTGATAGTCCAGGGGGCGTAGGATCACGCCGTTCACCACGCTGAAGATCGCCGTGTTCGCACCGATGGCGATGGCCAGCGTGAGGACGATCACCGCCGTCACGCCGGGTCGTCCCAACAGGGACCGTATCGCCTGTCTCAGGTCATCCATTGTCCTGCCCGTCCTGGGGTGAAGAAGTCCTTCCCGCATCCGAAACTACCCTCCCCTCCCCATGTGCACGACATCCAGCTAGCCTGAGAGGTGGAAACGAATGAAGAACCGGGAAGGTGGAAGGCAAGGAAGAAGTGGATAACGTCACCAGGGTAGCGCGGGAGCTGGAAGTAGGTTCCGGCCAGGTTCGGGCCACGGCCGAGCTCCTGGCAGGCGGAGCGACCGTGCCCTTTATCGCTCGGTACCGGAAGGAGGCCACCGGATCCCTTGACGAGGTGGCTGTGACCGCCGTTCGGGACCGTATGGCCCAACTCGCGGAGCTCGACAGGCGAAGGGACACGATCCTGGCCTCCCTTTCGGAGCGGGGTCTCCTGGACGAGGCGCTTCACCGGTTGGTGGTTGGCGCCGATACCCTCCCAGCCCTGGAAGACGTCTACCTCCCCTATCGTCCGAAACGGCACACCCGAGGAAAAAAGGCGAGGGAACAGGGCCTGGAACCGCTGGCGGAGGCTCTTCTGGCACAGAGGGGTGGCCCAATCGATGTCTCTCTCTTCGTGGCCCCGGACAAGGGGATCGAGAACAGGGAGCAAGCCCTGGCGGGAGCCCGGGACATCATCGCGGAGCGGGTCAGTGAAGACGCGGAGGTTCGCCGTGAGCTTCGTTCCCTCTTTGAGAAGCGGGCAGCTCTTTCCTCCACCGTGGTAAAGGCCAAGCAGGGTGAAGCGGGGAAGTTCAAGGACTATTTCGACTGGTCCGAACCCCTGTCCCGAGCCCCGTCCCACAGGATTCTCGCCATCCTGAGGGGGAGCGGCGAGGGGTTCCTTCGGGTCAGAGCAAGGCCAGAGGATGCCGATGCCCTGGTCAGGTTGAAGCGTCGGTACCTTCGGGGCCACGGGCTCGCCTCCGAAGAGGTGGACCGGGCTCTCGAAGACGCCTACCGACGGCTCCTGCTCCCCAGCCTGGAACGGGAGGCGTTGAAAGAGGCCAAGGCACGGGCCGATGAAGAGGCCATCCGGGTCTTTGTCACAAATCTGAGGGAGCTCCTTCTCGCTGCCCCCTTTCGGCAAAAGCGGCTCCTCGCCATCGATCCAGGGTTCAGGACCGGTTGCAAGGTGGTGGCGCTGGATGCCCAAGGGACCCTTCTCGAGAATACCACCATCTTCCCAACCCAGGGTCAGCACCGGAGGGAGGAAGCTGAGAGGATCGTCCGAAGTCTGGTGAACCGCTTTTCCCCCGGGGCCATCGCGGTCGGGAATGGCACGGCGGGGCGGGAAACCGAAGCTTTCGTGAGGGCCCTGGATCTTGGACTGCCGGTTCTTCTGGTGGACGAAAGCGGGGCCTCCATCTATAGCGCGAGTCAGGTTGCCCGTGAGGAGCTACCAGACCAGGACGTCACCGTCAGAGGGGCGGTTTCCATTGGGCGGCGGTTACAGGATCCTCTGGCGGAGTTGGTGAAGATCGACCCCAAATCCATCGGGGTCGGTCAGTACCAGCACGATGTGGATCAATCGGCCTTGAAGTCGGCATTGGACGATACGGTCATGAGCTGCGTCAATGCAGTGGGGGTGGAGCTCAATACGGCCAGTCCTTCACTCCTCACATATGTGGCCGGGTTGGGGCCGGTGCTGGCGAAGAACGTCGTGGCCTGGCGGGAGGAGGAGGGTCCCTTCCGGGCGCGGAGGGATCTGCTGAAGGTCCCACGGTTGGGGAAGAAGGCATTTGAACAGGCGGCAGGTTTTCTCCGGATTCCCGATGGATCACACCCCCTGGATGGCAGTGCCGTTCATCCAGAGCGGTACGATCTGGTGGAACGGATGGCCCGCGACCAGGGATGTTCGGTACAGGAGCTCCTCGGGGATCCGGAACGCCAGAGCAGAATCGTCCTTCAGAATTACCTCGGTGAGGGTGTGGGGCTCCCCACACTCGAGGACATCCGGGACGAGCTGGCTCGCCCGGGCCGGGATCCGCGGCCGGACTTCGAAGCTTTTTCCTTTTCGGAGGTTCACGAGATTCGGGACCTGGAAGCTGGGATGGAACTGGCCGGGATCGTGACGAACGTGACAGCGTTCGGCGCATTCGTCGATGTTGGTGTTCACCAGGACGGCCTCGTGCACGTGAGTGAGCTGGCCGATCGGTTCGTAAAGGACCCCAACGAGGTCGTTCGCGTGCGTCAGCAGGTGAAGGTCCGCGTCCTGAATGTGGATGTGGAACGGAAGCGGATCGGTCTCTCCATGAAGAAGAGGTGAAGGTCCGATCGGGAGACCGGACCCCACCCCATTCTCGAACATTGGCCATCCATGGACGGCCCGAGGATCAAACCTAGCGTCCCGGGGGCGCCAGCCGGTTCAGCATTTCAAAGGCGTTCTCAACCACGTGAATATCGGTGCCGGCGGGGTAGGGAATCGACCACTTCACCATGAGGAAGCGGTCGGTTCCAGGATCGTAATCGTAAACCGTGGCGAAG
Source organism: uncultured bacterium (assembly GCA_965365235.1). Taxonomy (GTDB): domain Bacteria; phylum Gemmatimonadota; class Gemmatimonadetes; order Longimicrobiales; family Gaopeijiaceae; genus CBDUAX01. The sequence continues at coordinate 156 of CBDUAX010000099.1, read as the reverse complement.
GTGTTGAGGTAGTTGTAATACCTATCGACCGGGAATAGTGGGGTTCTCCCAACGACCCGAAGGTTCGGGGTTGCCGCCAGTTGGACTGAGACGATGTGCGAGGCGTCACGGTAGAAGAGCTCGTCGGCCCTCCGACCCCAAACGGGCTCCGCGGCT
>CBDUAX010000098.1:0-10963 GCA_965365235.1 uncultured bacterium | reverse complement strand
AGGACCTGGCCTTCGTTGTCCCCAACTACTCCTGGTGGGAGGCCCCCTTCTACGGCATCGGCATGAAAGTGTATGACGCCCTCGCAGGGAAATATGGATTCGGTCATTCGGAAAACCTCTCCAAGGAGGAAACCACCGAGAGGCTCCCGACCATCGAGGAAGAGGGGCTGCGGGGGGGCGTTCTCTATCACGACGGCCAGTTCGACGATGCTCGGCTCCTCATCGACCTCGTCCAGACCGCCGCGGGCCAAGGGGCCGCCTTGGTGAACTACATGCCGGTGACCGCCCTGGTGAAGGACGAAGAGGGTTTCGTTACGGGGGTGAAAGCACAGGATCTAGAAGCTGGGAAAGAGCTCGAGTCGTCGGCCAGGGTCGTGGTGAACGCCACCGGAGTTTTCACTGACGGCGTCCGGAAATTGGATGACCCTGCGGTGAGGAAGATCATCCGCCCCAGCCAGGGAGTCCACATCGTCCTGCCAAGGGAGTTCCTTGGGGGAGACTCGGCCATCATGGTCCCCCATACCGACGACGGCCGGGTCCTCTTCGCCATCCCATGGCACGGGGTAGTAGTGGTGGGCACCACGGACACACCAATCCAGGAGGCCACCGAAGAGCCGACCCCCCTTCCCGAGGAGGTCGACTTCCTCTTGACCCATGCCGCTCGCTACCTCACCCGGGACCCTGCCCCCTCCGATGTCCTCTCCTGTTTCGCCGGGCTCCGGCCCCTGGTGGCAGCCGAAAACGAAGACGACACGGCATCGATCTCGAGAGATCATACCCTGCAGGTTTCCCGCTCAGGCCTGGTCACCATTACCGGCGGCAAGTGGACCACCTTCCGAAAAATGGCCGAGGACACCGTGAACCACGGGATCGTCCTTGGAAATCTCGAGCCCAGGGAATGCGTCACTCGGGAACTGAACATCCATGGGTTCCATACCCATCCGGAACGATTCGGGGAGCTGGCCGCTTATGGATCCGACGCGCCTGCAATGGAGGCCCTCTTGAAGTCGGACCCGAAGATGGCTGAACCCATCCATCCCCGTCTCCGCCCCAGGGTAGGGGAGATCATCTGGGCGGTACGGGAAGAGATGGCACGAACGGTAGAGGATGTCCTGGCCCGACGGACTCGTTCACTGATTCTGGATGCTCGAGCCGCCGCCGAATGTGCGCCGAGGGTGGCCAAACTGATGGCGAAGGAGCTGGGGCACGGTGGGAAATGGGCGAGAGCCCAGGCCGCTGATTTCCAGGATCTGGCCGAAGGATACATCCTGGGGTGATGGAGGACCGGGGCGTAACCCTTGCGTATCTATCGCGTATTATTTAGAGATTCTATATAATACGCCTCAATACAAAGGAGGAAGCCGTGCCAGCCTTCTTCGCCCAGATGGGGATCTGGTTCTATCCCATGCTCGTGACCGCTCTTTTGGAGATTATTCAGATAGGGAGGGTGGCTGCCGCCGTTGGAAGCGACGCAAGAGTGGGGCCTCGGCCTTCGTCCGGAGCAATTCTCGCACTTGGAGGGCTGAACGGCGCTTTGGGCCTCCTGGGAACGACCATGGGTGTCTTCCTGGCCGCCGGGGTCATCGAGTCTGCCGCCTCCATTTCCCCGCCGGTGGTTTGGGCCGGGATCAGGGTGGCCCTCTCCACCAGCATCTTCGGCCTGGCACTCCTGGCTTTGGCTCTGGTAGCCTGGCTGGTGATCCGGTATCTGGAGGCCCGGGGCCGGGGGGGAATGGAGTAAGAGAAAGGCTCCCCCGGTGGGACCAGGGGAGCCGATTTCTCCACGGCGCAGCCGGGGACCCGAACTCCGATCCTAGTCCCCGGTCAACGCAACCACCGGGTGAATCCCCGTGGCCTTCCGGGCCGGGAGGACACAGGCCACCAACCCCGTGACCGCCAGGATCCCGGCCACCGAGACCATGACCCCTGGATCGGTGGACTGGACGCCGTAGAGGAGCGACTGCATCAGGCGGGTGAGTCCGAAAGCGCCAAGGGCGCCAATCACGAGTCCGATCCCGACAACCTTGACCCCCTGGACCACGACCAGCTTGAACACCTCCCGGGTGGAGCTGCCGATGGCCATCCGGATGCCCATCTCCCGGGTCCTCTGGGTGACCGAGTACGCCAGGGCGCCGTAGATGCCCACGCCGGCCAGGAAGAGAGCCACCCCGGCGAAGATCATCAGGAGGAGCATGGGTGAACGCCGCTCCACCAGGGACTCGTCGATGCGCTCCTGCATCGTCCTGACATCGAAGAAGGGGATTTCCGGGTCCAGTCGAGTGATGATCGATCTCACGGGTTCCACGAGTCCCATGGGGTCGCCCGACGCCTTCAGGAGAATCGTGGGAAAGAGCGGGGGCTGGTAGGAGTAGGGGAAATAGTAGGCCCCCACGAACTCGCTCTCCACGAGGTTGTTGTGCCGATGCGAGGCTACGACCCCGACGATGGTGTAGAGGAAGGGTTCCTCGTCCTCCTCCATCCCCGGAACGGTCCCCCAGAGCATCCGCTTCCCCAGCGGACTCTCCTCCGGGAAGTACCGGTTGGCCAGCCACTCATCGATGACGATCACCCGCTGTGCATCGGGCCGATCTCCCTCCTCGAAGAACCGTCCCTCCACCAGGGGCACGGCCAACGCTTCGAAGTACTCGGTCCCTACCCAATGCTGTCGAGGGGAAAGGACCGATTCACCCGGCCGCGGGATGTACCCCTCGGGCATGATGACGCTGGACGAGTTGTTCCCGCCGAAGGGGAGTTGGTTCGTAACACTGGCGAAGGATACACCCGGCAAGACCCTCATCTGCCGAAGGAGCTCCTCCACGAACTGGGTCCTACCCTCCTCCTCCGGATACCGGGAGTTGGGCATGGGAGCGAACCCGGCGATGACCCCCTCCGGCTCGAACCCCGGATCCACAGCCAGCACCTCCTGGAAACTCCGAAGCATCAATCCCGCGGAAATCAGCAGGATGAAGGCGATGGCTACCTGGCCGGTAACCAGGCCACTGCGGAGGAGCATCGCCCCCCGCCCTGCCGTGCCGCTCCGGCTCTCCTGCCTGAACACCGCGTTCAGATCGGCACGGTTCACATGGACAAGGGGGATACTTCCGAAGGCGACGCCGGCTCCAAGCCCCAGAAGGAGGGTGAAGAGCACGGCTGAACCGTCCAGGGAAATGTTGGCACCCCTGGGAAGGTCCTCGACTCCGAGGGTCGTCAGGAGCTGGAGGCCGCCATACCCCAGAAGAAGCCCCAGGCCTCCCCCCATGGCCCCCAAAAGGAGGGCCTCTGTGAGAAGCTGCCGGCCCAGGCGAGCCCGATCCGCCCCCAGGGCCAGTCGTGTGGCCAACTCCCGCATACGGACGTTGGACCGGGCCAACATGAGGTTGGCGATGTTCACACAACCGATGAGAAGGACGAAAGCCACCCCTGCCCAGAGCATGAGGAGGGAGGGCCGGATCTCCCGAAGCATCTCGTCCTTGGCCGGATGGATCTGCGAATGGAATCCGGCATCCGTGAGCAACTGGCGCGCCTCCGGAATCGGCCACTCATCGATCAGCCTGTTGTTCATGGCATCGAGCTGAGCCCGAGCCTGCTCGATGCTGGATCCTGGGGCCAAGCGTGCCATCTGCTGGTAGTTGTTACTGTGCCACCCCTCCAGGGTCCGCTCTTCGGGCCGGAATGGAATCGGGAGAAGGAAATCGCTCGGCTCCCCCTGCCCTGCGATTCGGAAGTCCTCCGGCAATACACCCACGATTGTGAACGGCTCACCGTCGATCCGAAGATCCTGCCCCAGGACCCCCTCGTCGGCGTCGTACCGGTTCTGCCAGTACTCGTAACCAAGAATCACCTTCTGATGGCTTCCGGGCTCCATCTCCTCCCAAAGGAAGTTTCGACCCAGGAACGGGGTCACCCTGAGGAGAGGAAGGAAGGTCGAGGTGACCCTCATGGAGCGGGCTCGCTCCGTACTCCCCGATTCTCCGACGGTGTTCGCCCAACCCTGGAAGTTTGCCACTTCTTCCAGGGCGTCCACCTGATCCCTCCGGAAGAAGAAGTCGGGCCCACCGTTGGAGGCCCTTTCGGCACCGGCACCCGGATAGGAGTTGTACAGGGTGACCAGCTGGTCCGCCTCCGCATAGGGAAGCGGCTCCAGGAGGATGGTGTTGACCACGCTGAAGATTGTGGAGTTCGCCCCGATGCATACAGCCAGAGTAAGGAGGACTGTGGCGCTGAACGCCCTCTCTTTCCAGAGGAGTTTCAGCCCGAACCGGAGGTCCCTCAGGAGGGTTTCCATTCCTCTAAAGGCGATTCTGAATCCAACTCAACACCAACTTCACGGCTCTGCGGAGGATCGTCATCATGAGAGGTCCCTTTCTGGGTGTAGAGGCTGTTTTCCTGCCCTACGGCCTCCCATCGGAGCAGGTTTCCCCTTGTATCCTGTCTGAGGGAAAAAGCGGTGGTGAGGTCAAGCGAAGAGCTTTCCCCGAAACGTGCACTGGAATCTCACAGCGTGGGGAAGTGAACCCGGGAGGGTCGGTTTTCGTAGTAAGGGAGAAAGGCAACAATATCAGGAGACGATCATGGCCCAGTGTGAAGGAACCACCAGCTCGGGCGAACAGTGCAAGCTGGAAGCCAAAGAAGATTCCCGGTTCTGCCATCTCCACGGAGAGGACTCCGAGTCCGAGGCCGAAGAGGGGACCGGAACCGCCGAGGAGGCTGCCGAAACCGAACAGGAAGAAGCCGCCACAGCAAAGCAGGAGGAAGCCGTAGACGAAGATGCAGCAGCCGCTGAGGAGGCTCTTTGCTGGGAGGACGTAGCCAACCTGGCCCTGGCCGGGGTGGTCGTCGCCGGGATGTTCTTTTTCATCCGGGCATTCGGGAAGTGGATGCCCAAGATCTGAGGATTCGGTAGCGGCAACCTCCACCCACTGCCGACCCTCGGTCCTCAGGGCTTCTGGAGCCTGAAGTTCAACGTGCCGGTGGCATTTGTGAGGGTGATCGTGACGGTCCAGCCGCCTGGACTCCCGGGAGCCGTTTCGAAGGTGCCGTTTTCCTGCAGACCCCGGGCGTAGACCTCGAGGCCCTGACTGTCGGTGACCCGGAGAGTCGCGGATCCCCCAGCAATCGCTGAGGCCTGATTGACGCTGGCAACGGTGCCCGTGTGTTCCCAGGTGTAGGTCAATGTCTGAGAGACCCTCGAAAGGGCCGAGACCTGCCATTGGAAGCTATCGGTGGCATTGGTGACTTCCATTTGGTTCTGGGGTCCGATGAGGCGACCGTCTTCACTGCAGCCGGTCGGTACCAGCATCAGAAAAAGTGCAACCACTCGTCGAGGCGGTTTCATTCTTCCGAGGGGCATGTCCTCTTTCCCGTTTGAGATCCGGTCGCATCAGAGGATCTCTCTACCTGATTCAGCTGATTCGGTTCCAGGGAGAGGAACTCTTGCTCGCGAACACTGGAAATCCCGGGAGAGAAAAGGGGCCGGCCCCCGTCGGGGACCGGCCTCTCTTCCGGAGCCGTTATTCTCGCCGTTGGATCGAAGAACTTACTCCCCTCCCGACTTCTTTTTCTCTACTCTCTTTTCGTCATTCTTTTCGGGTGGCCGAACCAGGTGGATTCTCTCCCTTAGATGATCTTCCATCTCCAGGTGAGGGACCCCGTCCGTCCACCACTCAGGGGCGGGCTTTTCCTTCAGGAAGTGATCCCAGAACTCCTTCTGCCGGACCGTATAGTCTTTCCGGTTTGCCGGCTCCCTGAGGCCGTGGTTTTCTCCGACATACTGGAGCATGACGATGGGTTTCCCAAGGCGGCGGAGGGTATTGAAGTATTCGATCCCCTGGTTCCAGTCCACTGCTCCGTCCTCATCGTTGTGCAGGAGGAGGACCGGCGTGGTGATCTCTTCGGCAAAGTACACCGGGGAGTTCCGAGCGTAGGCCTCGATATGATCCCATGGGCCCCCGTAGAACCGCCCCTGGCTGCTTTCGAAGATGGCGCCGTCGGCACTCCCCGAGTTCCAGTAGATGGACGAATACATAGAGATCATGTTGGTCAGGGGCGCTCCAGCGACGGCTGCGGCGAATGCATCGGTCTGGGTCACCAGAAAAGCCGTCTGATACCCACCCCATGAGTGCCCATGGAGCCCCACCCTGTCCCGCTCCACCACCCCGGTGGCGATGGCCGCCTCCAGCGCGGGTAGCACGCACCACACTGCAGACATCCCCGGATCATTCACTCGGTAGGTGATGTCCGGCATCAGGACGGCGTATCCGTTGCTGGTATAGGCAGCGGCATTGAACCCGTTCGCCGACGGGAATGGGTAGCTGTTCAGCCCCTGGGAGAGTTTCTCGTAGATGTAGACGATGGTGGGATAGCTCTTCCCTTCCTCGTAGCCCGCCGGAAGCATCAGGGCACCCTGGAGGCGGTCTCCCTTGTCGCTTTCGTAGTCCACCAATCTTGAGCCGGCTGACCAGAGGATCTCCGACTGCTCCGGGTACCCGTCGGTGATTTGCCTCGGGTTCCGAAGGCGGGCGTCGGTGACATAGTAGTTCGGGTAGTCCGTCACCGTCGACCACGATACCAGGTGAACCTCTCCCTCCTCAGCCTTCATAAGAGCGCCATACGAGGCGTCTTCAAAGGCCAGCACGTCCACACCGGGGCGCCCAGCGTTGATCAGGCCGAATCCGGATTTTTTCGTCCATTCCCCGTACATGCGAACGTAGACCGGCTCCGAGAAGTCGATCCCCAACTCGTCGTCGGGGTCGAATTGAAGGAAGGACCGGTATCGGATTCCCTCTTCCCTACCGTTCACGGTGAGATTCCTGCCCTCGTCGCCATGGACACCGACTCTCCACATGTCCCAGTTGTCGTTCAGAAGGATGTAGCGACCATCCTCGGTCCATCCTCTGGGGAAGATCGGTGGGTCCACGACGTTGTGGTCGTCTTCGGTGTTGATGAAGGAGGTAGGTACCGCCGCCGTAATGTTCCGATGTTCCCCCGACTCGAACTCATAGGTGTGGTAGTGGCCGTCCTGGTAGTACAGGAAGTGGGATCCATCCGGTGAGATGTCGTAGGCCCAACGGCTCTTCTCCACGATCAGCTGCCGGTATCCCCTGCGCATGTCGACGGCATAGATGTCTCGATAGCGGCGTCCGTCGAGATTCCCCATGAGCTCGTACTTGGCGTCCCCGAAACCTATCGCCCATTTCCCCTCGGGTGCCGGGGAGATCTGATCCACTTCGTCATCGGCCAGCCTCACAAAACGATCTTCTCCCGGCCAGTAGACCGAGAGGTAGCTGAAGCTCCGGTCTCTCCCAGCCTGCACCTGCTGCATGGCCTGAAGGCGGGGTTCTTGCCAGTGCCACAACACCAAATCTGGTTTCTCGTCGTCGTCGATTTCATCGGAGCCGGATCTGGACGGACGGCGGGGATCGTCCCCCCCTTCCCCTTCTTCTCCACCCTCTGTGGGGCCCACTTCCTCCTCGTCCCCAGCTGGGGCCTCGGCGTTTTCTTTCGTCTCCACCTCATGGATCCCGAAAAAGAAGGCGTCCAGAGCCTTCGACCACCGGGGGGTATAGTTGGGAGAGACGGTCATCCCCTCCGGAAAGCCTTCAGCAGCAGTCGGATCGAAGAGGATTCTGGTGGGACCGTTCCTGGAATCGATCCCGGTCCACCCCAGAACGGAGTAGAGGGGGTCTTCGAAGTGTTCGTCTTCCACCCCCTTCAGAGCCGAAAGCGCCAGGCCCTCCTCCGCCCACGCCAAGCGTGAATACCGGGCGTCATCACTTTCAAGGACCCTGATCACCCCGGTCTCCATGTCCCGGAGCTGTATCCCGTTTCCAGCCTTCCCGTCGGCGTCTACGACCCAGGCCAACCAGCGTCCGGACTCGTCGAAGGCGAACTCAGCCACATTACCCAGATTCTGGCGTAGGCCCGACCCGAGCTCTTGGAGGATCAGGTCCGAACCCCGGGCACGATCCTCCCCATTTCCGGCACCGGGGGCCCTTTCCCCACCCCCCGGCCCGGCCGAGGCCGGCGGATATCGATGAAGCGCCACCCAGCCTCCCCGATCTCCGGAGAAGGCATAGGACCGGACCTCCTCTACCTCCGCCATCTCCTCTGAGGACAGGTCGAGGAGGCCAACCTTGTTTCTGGCCGGACGCCGCTGCTTCCGCGCCTGCTCCCCTTCCTCCACCGTGGGGTAGAGGGTAAAGGCGACCCAACGCGAGTCTTCGGAAAAAGCCAGACCACCACCCCCAAACCCCCCACCGGCGGCTTCTCCGATGGGGAAGCGGAGTTCCGTCTCATTGGCGGTATTTCGGACCACGACCTCGCTGTTCCCTTCGGTTGGACTCAGGCGATACCCAACCCAAGCACCGTCGTTCGAAAGGGTTGTGCCGACAATCCGCTCCCATGCCAGGATATCCTGAAGCTCCATCGGTCGCGGAGATTCCTGCGGGGGCGATTCTTGGGCTCTCGAGAGGGATGGGACCAGGAGGAAAAGGAGGGTGGCCAGAAAAGGGGGAGAGGCCCAGCGGGCTACCTGATTTCTCATCTCGATCTCTTTCGAAAAGCAGGAAGGGCCGCCTCTCTTCCATCGACCCCCACGGCTCCGGGGATCCTGGCAGGGCTGCCCATCGACAAACCGGTTTCGGCCCCGCCAAAGGGCGGGTCCAAACCCGTCTCCGCAAGGGCCCTTCCTCGGTGAGAGGAAAATCGCTGGCGGGAATCGGCTCCTCGGCCCACCTTTCCCTGACATCGTCGGATCGTGCCAAGCGAAGAGGGGTTTCGAAGCAACGCTACTTCCTCAGACGGACAGCGTGTTCTCATGTCCACCAGAGAAACCGACGTATTCCTGAGTCTCCACGACCTCCGGAAAGCCTACGGGGAGTTGGAGGCAGTGCGGAACCTCTCTTTGGATGTGTTGCAGGGTGAGGTGTTCGGATTCCTGGGCCCGAACGGGGCCGGGAAGACCACCACGATCCGAATGGCGTGTGGCCTCCTTCAACCAGATGGTGGAGAGATCCGGGTCGACGGAGACCGGCTCAGGGACAATCCCGCAGCGGTTCGGAAACGCATCGGTCTTTGCCCTCAGGAGATCGTTATCTGGGAGACCCTCACCTGCCTGGAGCAGCTGACTTTCGTAGGGACCCAGTACGATCTATCCAGAGCCAAGGCTCGGCGTCGCGGTTCGGAGCTGCTGGGGATTCTCGGACTCTCGGAGAAAGCCAACCGTCTTGCCAAGACCCTCTCGGGGGGGATGAAACGCCGCCTGAACCTGGCCCTGGCGCTGGTCCACGATCCAGATCTTCTCATCCTCGACGAACCCCAGGCCGGCTTGGATCCCCAGAGCCGCATCATGGTCAGGGAGTTCATCCAATCCCTTGCGGCGTCCAAGACCGTTCTCCTCACCACCCACGAGATGGATGAGGCGGACAGGACGGCCACCCGGGTCGGAATCATCGATCACGGTCGGCTGCTGGTCCTGGATACTCCCAAGAGGCTCAAGGAGCACCACGCGGGCGGAGAGGTGCTGGAGGTCTCCGCGGGTGGAGGGGCTCCCGGCGTGGGGTCCTGGCCAGAGACCTCGGAACTGGACAGCCTCACCTTTCCCGAGGGGCTGACGGTCCTCGAAAGCCTCCCCGGAACGATGCGGCTGGCCGGGCCAGGGCTCCAGGAACGGGTGCCCGAAGTCCTGGAGACGCTGCGAAACCAGGGGGTGGAGCCTACCGGCATCACGTTGAGGAAGCCTACCCTGGAAGACGTCTTCATCTCTTTGACCGGGCGGGGACTCCGGGAATGAGAGGGTTCTCGTTGGCCCGCCTGCAGAACCAAATCCGGAAGGAGATGGTCGAGGCCTTCCGGGACTGGAAGATGCTCAGCATGACCCTCACCTTCGCGCCCTTCTTCGTCCTCCTCATGTATGCGTACCTGGGCCACACTACCCCCGTCTATCCCGTCGCAGTGGTGAATCAGGATGAAGGGGCTGAGACCGCCCAGGGGGGGGTGTTCTTGGGTGGGGAAGAACTCCTCTTGGCCCTCCGGGCTGTTCGCTCCCCTGAAGGAGAGGCCGTGCTGCGGGTGAGGGAGGCCACCGCCGAAGAGTCGGAGGAGTTGTTGGAGAGTCGAAGGGCCGACGTGGTCCTGCTCATTCCCCCGGAGTTCTCGCTTGCGCTTATGGACGCCCGAGAAGGGCGGGGCAGTGGCACCCGGCCCCCGGTCCCCATCCGGAGTCGAGGCGACCCCGCCAACCCGGACTACATGATGGCGGCGGTCTGGACCGACATGACCGTTTTGGGTTACGTGGCCTATGCCTCGGGAACTGAAAGCCCGCTCACCCTCCAGGCCGAAACCGTCTCCGGCGCCACTTCCCTGACCGAGTTCGAACTTTTTGTTCCGGGCCTCCTGATCCTGTCCCTGATGATGCTCCTGTTTACCGCGGCGGGAGCGTTGATCCGGGAGAAGGACAAGGGGACCATCATCCGCCTCAGGTTGTCGAACCTCACCGTGGCGGAATGGCTTTCGGCGGTGACCGCCAACCAGGTGATCGTCGGGATCCTAGCCTTGGCCCTGACCTATGCCACGGCCTGGGCGAAGTCCGGGGGCAAGAACATCATGACCGACTCGGCGCGCACCCGCCTGTTTGCATCGCAGGCGGCGCATCGAACGGCCAGCTCGGCGATGCAGATTCACGGCGCGTTTGCCTATACGGACGAGTACCCGGTCGAGCGGTTCTACCGCAACGCCAAGGGCGCGCAGATATACGAAGGGTCGCGCGAGATCCACAAGCTCATGCAGGCCGACTACGCGCTGGGGCTCCGCATCGACAAGCCGCTCCGGCGCACGCTCCCCAGGGCCTCGCGGATCAGATGCGGCAGATCACCGGGCATCTCGTCCACGCTCTTGCCCAGGAGACCGTCGAGGTGCGGGAAGTCGGCGGCGGCCTCTCCGAGGTGTGCGGCGGCGATGTGGTCGG
>CBDUAX010000097.1:0-10974 GCA_965365235.1 uncultured bacterium | reverse complement strand
CCTGGTCCTCTTCGGCAACCAGGTCGAGCATCGACAGCTCGCCCCGGGCGTCGAACACCACCGGGCTCCCTCAGCGAATGACTCCGGCCCTCAGCTCCATCTGAAGATCGCTAAAGATCCGCCGAAAATGCCCTCGGGTCTCCCCGGGCATGGGTGCGGGGTGCCAGTCGGGGCCTTCGGTGGACTGTACCTCGTTCTCCACCTCGAAGGTCGTTCGGTAGATATAGGTTCCGTCCAGATTCTCCTGCGTCCGGTACCCGCTCAGCGTCACCCGATTCCGGGCCGCCGTGACCCCCACGGCTGTTTCATCCAGGACCGGGGCCCTGGGAATCCACTCCGAGATGTAGGTGAAGTCCCGGTTCGTGGTCTCTTCCCTGAAGATATTGATGTTGTTCTTCCCCCAGACCTTGATCCGAGCCCGCTCCAGGGGGATCACCATGACACGGCCCAGGTCCTCCCGGTAGAGCGGGGTTTCCGCCCCCCCTCCGGCAGCACCTGCCGAGGCGCACCCGCTGGCGGCCAGGAGCAGGCAAAGCCCCATCAGATAAGAAAAAGACTGTAGCGAATTTCCTTTCATCTCCCGACTCCAGCGTTTGATTGTATTGGACCAGGGACCCGTGAACGGAAGGTAAGAACCAGGGTGGGCCGCCGCGAGCTTCGCGACGGCCCCCCTGGTCTTCTCCTACCGGATTTCCTCGAACCCGACCTAGTGGAAAGTCGGGACGTCCTTCGCCGACCTCTCACGGGACGCGTTGTACCGCTCGAGGGCCTGACGCTTGATGTTCAGGGCTTCCGGGCTGAAGTCGTTGATGAGGTCCGGAGTCACGCCACCGCCTGGCGCGCCGTCCCCCGGGCCACCGAAGGTATAGATGTCCATGATGAGGAGCAGGAGTTCGCTCCCGGGGACCGGCAGCTGAAGGAAGGTGCCTTCAACCAGGTCTCCCCAACGCCGGTCATCGGTGTACTCCATGACGAAGGAGTCGTGGAAGCACTCGATGCGCTTCTCGTACTTGAGAGCCTCCCAGAGGTCGCCACAGCTACCATCGGGCATCTGGGGAACACACATGTCGGGACCGTCGGGGTTGGCCTCGGTAACGAAGGGAGGCAGGTTCCCATTGGCCCGGTACTGGTTCACGATGGCCTTGGCGCCCTCGATGTCACCGGTCTTGTACATCGCTTCAGCAAGAATGAAGTCCTGCTCGGCGTACATGAAGTCGTCGTAGTTCCCGGTATATCCACTCTGCCAGATGGAGTTGTACCGCTTGTCGATATAGTGGCCGAAGTGGTAGATCCCACGAGCCAGCCGGAAAGGGCTATTCCCGTAGTAGTCGAAGTAAAGCCCGTCGGACTCGGGGTTCATATACTCGGTGATTCGAGTATCCGGGGTGGTGATGTTGAAAGGCTCCTTGTCGGCCGGCGCAGCAGCAAGCCACGCTTCCCAGTTCCCGCTTACATCGGCGGGTCCAACAGTCCGGTTGTCGATCCGGGCCCAACCCGGAATCCCGGCGCAATGGAGCTTTTCCCGGCCCCAGAAGGCGGTGGTGTTGTCGTCGTAAGGCGAGTACTCGAACGGAATCCCAGGCGTAAGATCGGCTTTGACCGCATTCCAGTCGGGCTGCTCAGCCGGAGTCCGCCCAATCTGGATCCGATAGCGGGCCCGGAAGGCCTTGATCATGTCGGCCATCTCTGACGAAGTCCAAGAGACGTCCAGTCCTACCCATGGGATGGGAATGGTGAACGAGTTGCTCTGGGCGATGGAAAGGGCCTCGTCGAACTTGGTGAGAGCCGCCGCCCACACCTCGGTGTAGGGCACGAACTCCAAGGCTTCCAGGTCGGTGTTCTCGTCGACGATGAAGGCCTGGTCGAAGAGGACGGCCAGATTGGCCAAGGCCATGGCCTGAGTCAACTTCCCGAACGCCACAGCCCGCTGGGTGACATCGACGCCACCCTCTTCAATGACGATCCCGTCATTGATGGCCGACAGCCCGTCCCGGACCCCTGCCAGAGCGGCATAGGAGTCACCCCATGGGCTCTCCATCAGGTTGTTGTAGGTGTAGGCAGGATCGTTGTTGATGGGAATCCTAGGCTCCCAGCTGGAGTCCTTCATGCCCCAGTTCCCCCAGGAGGAAGAGTGAGCGTCAGCCGCGACGCTCAGGGCACATCCGGGATAGCTGTAGTGTGCCACGGCCCACCAGTTGGTGAACGAGCCCACGATGAGCGTTTCCACGTCCGAAGGCGTGGTGATAGCGCGTTGACGATCGGGATCGTTGAGGTTGGTCACCTCGAGATCCGCACAGGCAGTAGCCGCCATGGCAACCAGCCCGGTCAACGCGAGGATCTTAAATAGTCTCATGATCTTCTCCGTTGGTTGCCGTTAGAAGACGACTTCGATGCTGGCGCTGAGGGTGCGGTAGTTCGGGTATCCGAAGTTGTCTACCCGACCGATGGCTGCAGAGCCACCGCCGCTCCCCTGCGAGCTCGTCCCCGACTCGGGATCGTACCCCTGGTAGTCCGTCCACGTCCAGAGATTCCGTCCGATCAGGTTGACGGAAAGCCCGTCCATGCCCATGGCTCCGCCGAACCAGCTCCGGACCATGTCCCGGTCGAACTGATAGCGGATGGACATCTCACGGAGCTTCATGAAGGTCCCGTCTTCCACGAACCAGGCGCTGTTCGCATTGACGTTGTAAAGAAGCTGATGATACGGAATCGGCTTTTTCAGCTCATCCGGCAGCCCGAACATGTCCTGGTCGCCAGAGGTCTGATCCCGGTACCCGTAGTGACGGGTCTGGTTATACACGTCGGCACCGAACTCCCCGTCCAGGAGAGCGTAGACCGACAGGTTGTTCCAGCGGAAGGTGTTCCCCCAGCTGAGGTTGAAGTCAGGAGTGGAATTCCCCATGTACAGGAAGTCCGAGCCTTCTTCGCCCAGCGGGCCGGTACCCAGGGCCCGAACCGGGAGGCCCCAGCCGAACTGCCTGATGTCGCCATTGGAGTCCGTGAGCTCGTAGTTCGATCCCCACAGATCCTTGGACAGCCCGTCCCGCCAGCTATTCCCCGCACCCACGTAGACCAGGTGCCCCAGATCGTTCTTCTGGAAGAGGGAGCAATCGATCCCCGGAGCCAGCTGACTGCAGTCCGACGCCCACACCGTGCCGTAGTACGTACCGAGAACCTCGCCCTCGCGAACGTAGAAGTACCCGGTCCGGTAGGCCGGGATGTTCAGCTCGGTGATCTCCTGCTCGGTCCGGTCGAAGTTGAGCCGGCTCGTCCAGCCCATGTCGGGCCGATCGACGAGGGCCGTCTCGAGGTAGAACTCGATGGTCTTGGACTCGATGGTCCCACCGTTCACCCACTGGGAGTTGAAGCCAGCAGGAGAAAGGAGCGGCTGTTGGAGGAGCTGGTCTTCCACGGTGTTCCAGGCGTACATGGCGCCACCGCTGACCTTGTTGAAGAGCACGAACTCGAGGCCGAATTCCTGCTCCGTGGACAGCTCGGGCTTGAGCTGCTTGTTCCCCAGCGAAACCGGGAAGATCCCGGAGCTGTTGACCGAGTAGGTCTCGTACTGGGCGGCGAAGCGCGGACGCCCACCGGCCGTTCCGATAGAATAGCGGAGCTTGAACTCGTTGATGGCTTCAATTCCCCACCAGTCTTCCTGAGCCAGACGCCAGGCACCGGAAGCCCTGTAATAGGTCTGCCACCGCTCATCGGGGCCAAACAAGGAAGATCCATCCCGGCGGACCAGGACGTCACCAACATACTTACCCCGGTAGTCCAGAGCCGAGATGAAGAAATACCCCTCGGAAAGGACGTCGGAGATGTAGGAGTTGCCGGTGTAGGTGGCAGCGTTGTCGAGGACCGGCACGCCGAAGGCTTGAGTCTCGCTCCCTGTCACGCCGAAGTTCTCGGAGTGCTGATCCTCCATCAGGTATCGTAGCCGTGTCCGAGTGGTCAGGTCCCCGAAGGCCTTATTGAAGGCCAGGGTAAGGGAGGCGTTGATGTCGTTGGAGACGGACGAGTAGCGATTGATGGAGCCAAGGCTGACCGACTGCTCGGTCTCATAGCCCTTCGGAGTGATGTTTTCCTCCGAAAAGTCCGACCGGTCCAGAGAGAAGTTCCCCTCCATCTCGAACCAGGTGGTGGGGGACCAGGTCATGCTGGCGCTCCCCAGGAACCGCTGCCGGTCGTCGAACCGATCCAGGATCTCCATGGAGTAAAGCGGGTTCTCCTCGTTGGAGAATGGATCCGGCACATTCACCAGGCACCCCTGCTTGGGACAGTGGGGTAGGCCGATGGTGGTGGGGTCACGCCGCAGGAGATCCACGAAGGGGTTCTGGTGGGCCATGGCGTAAAAGGGGCTTCCGCCAATGTCTTCCTGAGTGGACTGAGAGTAGTAGGTGCTCAGGCCGATGTTGAAGGCGTCCCGGACCTCATGGTCCACATTCAGCCGGAATCCCTTGAGCTGAAAGCCGTCGTTCCAGGTGGGGACCACACCGGTTTCGTCCTGGTAGTTGAAGGATGCACGGTAGTTGGTGGTTCCCGTGCGGCCCTCGACGGCTACGTACTCGGAGAGATACGTACCGGGATCATAAAACTGATCCAGGTGGTCGTAGAGGGGGATGTTGGACGGGAAGGCTTTGTCGTGGAAGTTCGTCTCAGCAACGTTGGTTCCGGTGACCTCCTTATGGGTCAGGAGGTCCTGTACCACGTTGCCCTCCACATCCAGGATGTTCCCTGAACCGTCCACCTCGAACCAGTGGTGCATGGAGAGTGGGACTTCGCCCTCGATGGACTGTTTCCCGTACTCGGACCGGACGATGATCCGGCTCTGGTCGACATCGAGACTCTGACCACGCTTGGTCCGGATCTGGACCACGCCGTTCTGAGCCCGGGAGCCATAGAGGGACGACGCTGCGGCGCCCTTCACCACCTCGATGGACTCGACGTCCAAGGAGCTGATGTCGGCCAGCGTGTTGTCCGTGATGACCCCGTCGATGATGATGAGGGGCTGCTGGGAGCCCGTGATGGTCGTGGGTCCCCGAAGCATGATGTCAGCGTCGGTCCCGGGCTGGCCGGAACCCTTGACGACTTTCGCGCCTGCCACCTTCCCCTGGATAAGTCCGTCGGCGGAGGGGGTTGGCACCGGCATGTCCTCCAGGTCGATCTTCTCCACGGTGAAGGGGAGCTTGACCCGGGGAGTCTCGCCGGCAACACCCGTCACGACGAGTTCCTGCAGGCGAAGGGCGGTGGAATTGATGCGGAACTCGACCTGAGCCGTCTGACCGGAGGCGACCGTCACCTCCATTTCAGTCGGGGTATAGCCGATGAGCTCCACTCGAATGGTGTGGGTGCCGACAGGGACGTTCATCATCAAGAACCGTCCCTGGGCGTTGGTCAGGGCGCCGAGGGCCAGATCAGGGATAAAGACCTGAGCCGACTCCAGGGTCTGACTAGACCCGGCGTCAATGACCACCCCGGTGACGATGCCCCGGTCTTGGGCAGTCACCGGTGCCGCGTGAGCGAGTAAAAACAGACTCGCCCCCACAGCAAGACAGATCGTCTTACTCCAGTTCCCCATAGGGTGCCTCCTGGTTTGAGAAGGTGCGTCGCAAGGCCCCATTGGTCCCATCGGGGTCTTTCGACACCCCAGTTCGGTTGCGCGAAACGGACGCACAAACCGGATTACTCCGAACTCCTGGTCAGGGAGCCGGTGGTAATCAGGTACTGGTTTAACTTTCCGTCCGCAATAAGTCAAGAGCAAACGAAACAAGGAGATACGGCGGCGGATGTCCCCGGGAAAACGCGGATATGGTGGGGGGGGTGATTCAGAAAACGCATCCGCTCTTCCACCCAAAAGGACCGGGGCTGAATAAAACCGACCGACATCTTGTCTCCGGGGGGGATTCCGGGCCGGTTCAACTTTCCTGTTTACTGGATCTCACCCTTGCGAAAGCTCGGTCGACGGTCTCCCAGGCTCCCATTGACCCACCTCATAGCCACGGTTCATCTTGCTGCCCCGACCCATTGGGGATAGCCCAAAAGGGCCAGACCACCTCAACAGTGCTTGGGGCAGCGGGTGTCTAAAGAGGGTCCATGCCTGAAAGGGGAAGCACAGATTTTTGCCCTTTCCAATAAGGAACAGACTATGAAGCGGCACCGGTCGGGGCCCTTTTTTTTGATGATCTCCTTCTTCGCACTGGGGCTGTGCTGGATCGGGCCCCAACCGGTCCAGGGACAATCCCGCACAACCTCTGCCGTCCGGGGCACCGTCCTCAGACCCGATAGCACACCGGTAGAGGGGGCCGGTGTGACGATCCGGCAACTCGAGACCGGAGCTCAGCAGATGGCCGGCACCAGTGCAGCCGGCCGGTTCCTCTTCCCCCTCCTTCAACCGGGCGGTCCTTATAGGTTGGAGGTCTCCCTCCTGGGGTATGCCCTCGAGGCCAGGGACAGCATTTACCTGGCCGTCGGGGAGATCGTCACGTTGGAGATCGGTCTTCAGGAAGAAGCCATCGAAGTAGAGGGAATCGAAGTTGTGGCCGACCGGGCCGAAATCTTCAACCCCAGTCAGGTCGGGCCCGCCACCCGTATCACCGAGCGTACCATGGAGGCCATGCCGATCCTTTCCAGGAACGTCATGGAACTGGCGGTTCTCTCCCCTCTAGTAAAGACCACCGAGTCGGGCGGGTTCAGCGTGGCCGGCCAGAACGATCGGTACAACGCCATCATGATAGACGGGATCCTGAGTAAGGACGTGTTTGGCCTCACCAGTGGAGGCGTACCGGGTGGGCAGGCTGGAGCGAAGCTCATCCCGGTGGATGCCGTGGCCCAGTACGAGGTCCTCATCGCCCCCTTCGACGTCCGGCTCTCGGGGTTCACCGGGGGGGTCATGAATGCCGTGACCCGGACAGGGACGAACGAATGGCGGATTCGGGGATCGGCCGTCCATCGAAACGAGGCGTTGATGGGAGATCTCTCCCTACCCACGGGTCCGGTAGCCGCCTCAGGGGTAGACCGGTCCCTCTTCGCCCTTTCGGTTGGCGGCCCTTTGATCCGGGATCGGGCTCACTTCTTCGTCACAGGGGAGTTCGAGGACCGGCACCAACCCCCCACAGGATTCAACCTGGGCCGGGACGACCCGCTTCTGGTCAGGATCTCTCCGGAGGCCATACAGGGGATGGAGGATCTGTTTGCGTCGGATTTTGGTCTTGAAACCGGAAACCCCGGGGTTTACCCACTGGGCCAGCAGCTCGCTAACGTCTTCGGCCGAGTCGACTGGAATTTCGAGGGCGGGACCCGCCTGACGGTCCGCAACATCTTCTCACGGGCCGAGAATGACGAGAGTCCCAATCGATTCAGCGTGAACCCGTACGAGCTTTCATCCAACTCGGTCCTTCGTCGCTCCCTGAACAACACCACCTCCATCCAGCTCTTTTCACAGGTCAGTGATTGGGCCGACAACGAGTTGGATATCAACCTCCAGCACACCACCGACCGAACCATTCCGGCCACATCTTGGCCGCAGGTGGAGGTGGAGCTCCTGAGCTCCATCGAAGGCAGCGGGTATCGAAGACCCGTTCGAGTAGGCTCGCAGTTTTTTGGGCAGGCCAACGAGCTCGAACAAACGAGCCTTCGGTTCACCAACAGCTTCAATCTCCGAGGTGGCGCCGGGAACAACATCACTCTGGGCATCACCGGGTCCTATTACGACATCTACCATGAGTTCCTCCCCGGCGCGTCGGGGGAGTACTACTTCGCAAGCCCGGCGGACCTTCAGAACAACGCCCCTCAGCGATATCAACGGACCGTCCTTGCGGACGGACAGGGCCCGGGTGTGGATTTCCAGGTGATGGAGTGGGGCGCGTTTGTCCAAAACCAGATCGATGCAGGAAAAGGCCTCACTCTGCGGTTTGGTCTTCGGGTGGACGTTCCCTATGTGTTGGAAACGCCCCAGAAGAACCCCGACCTGTTGAGGGTTTTGGACCGGAATACGGCGGACGTCCCCAGTGGAGGTTTCCTCATCTCTCCCAGGTGGGGATTCAACTGGCAGAGCGAAGGGCGCCTCACCACACAGGTCAGGGGCGGGGCGGGGATGTTCGCTGGACAAATCCCATACGTCTGGCTCTCAAACGCCTTCCACAACGATGGTCTACGGTCGGTGAACCAAGTCTGCACCGGACGGCTTACGGACGACCCGCCGACAGGGAACACCGTGCCGGCTTTCGATCCAAACAATCCACCCACCACATGTGCCTTGGGGGATTTCCACGTTCGCCGGAGTGCGGTCCTCTTTTCCAAGGGGTTCCGGTATCCCCAGGACATGAAGTTCTCGGTTGCGGTGGACCAGGAGCTCTCGGAACGTTTCAGCGGATCCCTGGGGCTCCTGTTCAACAAGGCGTTGAACCAGGTAGGTCTGAAGGACCTGAATATCGAGCGCGGAGGCCCCACACATAACGCCGGACTGGACAGCGGCCTGGGGGATCCGGATCGGCGTTACTACCGAAGGCTCACGGAGAACCACGCTGGCAGGGTCCAACTTCTGCCGGACTATGATCAGGTCCTCCTTGTGAACAATACGGGGGAAGATTGGGGCGCCTCTGTCAGCGCCGAACTCCGGGGAGCCATCACCGACCAGCTTTCCTTTCAGGTGGGGTACGCCTGGGCAGGGGCTTGGGACCGAACCAGCCTGGTTTTCACCGACATGATCTCCAACTTCGGCTTCACACCGGCGAAGGCGGATCCAAACAAACCAGGCCTCACCACTTCGAACTTCGATCGCCCTCACAAGATTGTGGCTGCAGTGTACGGCGCCCCCTTCCCTGCCCTCCCCGACACGGAGATCTCACTTCTGTATACCGGGCAGTCGGGGCTTCCCTTCTCCTACGTGTACCGGTTCGATCTGAATGGGGACGGGTATCCCGGGTTGGGCGGTGCCTTCGATCGAAACAACGACCTGCTCTACGTTCCCAACGTTGGCACAGAGCTTCCTGCGGGTTTCGCCACCCAAGGCTTGGTGGAATCTGCCCTGCAGACCGATGACTGCCTGAAGCAGCACCGGGGCAATATCATGCCCCGGAACGGGTGTCGGGCCCCCTGGCAAAACCGCCTGGACCTGCGCCTTTCACAGTCCATTCAGCTGAGCGTCGCGGAGATCCGACTGGAGGCCGATCTCATCAATCTCCTAAACCTCGTCAACTCGGACTGGGGTAAGATCGAGTCCATCGGCCCGGTGGTCCCGGTCATGGAAGGGTGTACCGACTGTGGGGTCAACGGGAAGCCTGTTGTTCGGTGGGGGAGCTCAGTATTGACCTCCAGGAATGAGGAGGGGAAGCTGATGACAGCGGACCCCTGGAATGTTCTATCGCCCGACTCCCAATGGCAGGCTCAGTTCGGGGTTCAGGTCACCTTTGGGAGAGGACGCTGAGGGCAACAGAAAGAGCCCCCGGGTGTAGAAAAATGGTTCGTTCTCGTATGACGAGATTTTCGCCTTGCAGTGGAGCAGAAGAATGATGCCGAGAAGGTTTCGGGCAGTGGTCGGGGTTCTGGGACTCCTCCTGGTATCCCCGTCGGGATCGAGTGGGCAGGTGCTGGAGGGCCGGGTCACCTGGGCCGAGGGTGGGCCGGTGGTGGGCGCCGCCACGGCTCTTATGGACGCCACTTTCCAGAATGTCGCCAACGGGCAGACCGATTCCGAGGGCCGGTATCGGATGGAAGCCCCAGCCCCGGGGGAGTTTATTGTGGTCGTGGACGCCGAAGGCTATACCAGCCAGCTCTCGGAGCCCATCACCGTGGAGGAAGGGGCCACCGCCACCGTAGACGTGGTGTTCGCCGCTCAGAGGATCGGCGAGCGAAACCTGTCCATGGCAGACACCCTTGGTGACGCCGAACTCCTGGCGGCGGCCATCGCGGAGGCCTGTCGCGGAGAGTTCATACGAAACCTCCACGCCATCGTCTTTGGAACGGTTCGAGACGTCAAGACCGGCTCCATCCTTCCCGGTGCCTCTGTTACCGTCCGATGGCAGAGCCGGAACCCCATGGCTCCCCTTGGGTCCAGAGAGGACGTCCGGACCGACGAGTCCGGCGTGTATCTGGTTTGCAAGGCCGCTGCCATGCAGGATCTCCGCATCAAGGCGTCCTCCGAGGGCGTGGGAGGTCCCGAAAAGGACGCCCGACTGCGTGCCGGCACCATGAGGCGGGTGGACCTGGAGGTCCCTCTGTACGACCCGGATCTGCCCGGCAACATCTTTGGCAGGGTCGTGGACCAGGATAACCAACGTAACCTGGACGGAGTGGAGGTCCTCGTGAAGGACCTGGGCCTGAGAGGAATCACCAACGCCAGGGGACTCTTCAAGATCGCCGACGTGCCCTGGGGTCAGCACACGCTGGTCTTCAATCACCCCTTCTACGGAACCCAAGAGCAGGTCATCCGTGTGGTAGGGGGGCGATCCCACGATGTCCAGGTGCACCTGTCTCCTGAAGCCGTCCAGATGCCACCCATCCTGGTCCGGGTGAAGCCCCGGCGATGGTATGGGGACATGGTCAGCCTGGAAGACCGAATCAACCTTGGCCTCGGCCACATCATGACCCGGGAGCAGCTTCAACAACGCCAACCCATGCATCTGGCGGACGCGCTCCGGAGCATCCCAGGGGTGGATGTGGTCCAGAGCGGTAGCTCCATGTCGGGCTCGTTCACCGTCACCATGCGGAACGCCCAGAACATGGCGGGGGTCAAGTGTCCACCCGCCGTCTGGGTCGATGGGGTAAAATGGCGGCACTCAGCCGATGTCTTCACCAATATCCTCGGCATCGAGTTGGACGTGGTGGAGGTCTACCGTGGGCCCGCCGAGGTACCTGGGGAGTTCATGGACTCATCGGCAACCTGCGGTGCTGTCATCGTCTGGACCCAGCGTGGTCGGAACTTCGGCGGTTGATCTCCCGGAGTCTGCGGGACACTCCCTCGCAGGGAAGAAAATG
>CBDUAX010000096.1:0-10978 GCA_965365235.1 uncultured bacterium | reverse complement strand
GGCCGTGAAGAAGGCACCACCCATGGCGTGGGCCGGAAGGATTCCGATGAGGGTCATTGGGATCGGGGCCATGATCACGAGCGGCACCATGAACGACTGGAACCAGGCCACCACCAGCACATAGATCAGCACCAGGACCGCAGCGAATGCAATGCCCAGATCTCTGAATACCTCCAGCGTGATCTGCCATTCCCCATCCCAGACCACGAAGGACTCCTCCGTGAGCGTCGGGGACCCGGCCCAATGCACATCCACGTCCGGGAGTGCCTCCTCCAGAGGTTCGCCCATTTCGATCATGGCGTAGGCAGGGCTCTCCAAAGCACCGGCCACATCGGCAGTGACGTAGATGACCGGCCGAAGGTTTTTGTGGAAGATGGGTTGGGGTGCGCTGGCACTATCCAACCGCGCAACGGTCTCCAGGCGCCGGGCGCCCCGCGGGGTGGCCAGGGGTAGGGAACCGAAGTCGTAAATGGTTGCAGATGCCGAGTCCGCAAGTTGAAGGCGGATGGGGACCGGCTCGGCAGCCGCCTCATCGTGAAGCAACCCTACCTGGGCCCCACCCAGAGAGGCGGCCACGGATTGGGCGATCTGCTGTGGTGTGGCTCCGGCCCTCAGGGCCTCGGCTTGGGAGATGGCTGCCCTGACCTGCGCATGCTCAGCCGCTACGGTCCAGTCCACATCGACAACCCCGTCCACGCTCTCGAAGACTCCCTTCACCGCCTCGGCCACCCGAATCTGTTCCTCATGGGTGGGCCCGTAGACTTCCGCCGTGAGGGTGGCCATTACCGGTGGTCCCGGGGGAATCTCGGCCAGCTTCACCGAAGCCCCGTAGGCGAGAGCCACCGAGTCCACGGCAGGCCTTAGTCGCAACGCAATGTCGTGGCTCTGGTCCGACCGGTGATGCTTGGCCACCAGGTTCACCTGGAGGTCGGCCACCGTCGGTCCCCGACGGAGGAAATAGTGCCGGACCAGGCCGTTGAAGTTGAAGGGGGCAGGAACACCCGCATACGTCTGGACGTCCCGCACATCGGCGTCCCGGGCCACCACCAGGGCCAGGGCCTGAGCAACCTCGGCGGTCCGTTCCAAAGAAGTGCCCTCGGGCATGTCGACGATGAGCTGAAACTCACTCTTGTTGTCGAAGGGGAGCATCTTCACGGTGACCATGCGGAGGGGTACCAGGGCCGCTGAAAGCACCAGGAGCACCACCATGCCGAGATAGGCCAACCGGCGACGGCCGGTATTCTGGATCAGCCCGTTCATGAACCCACCGTACCAGGTGGCAAGGCGACCGGTGGGGACGGCTTCGTCGGCAGTCTCCACCGGCTCCCCCGATGGCAACTCCTCGTCGCCCTCTTCCCGCACCAACCGCACCGCCAGATAGGGGGTCACGATGAACGCCACAGCCAGTGAAAAGATCATCGCAACCGAAGCACCGACTGGAATCGGCCGCATGTAGGGTCCCATCAGGCCCGAAACGAAGGCCATGGGGAGAATAGCGGCGATGACGGTGAAGGTGGCCAGGATGGTGGGGTTCCCCACCTCGTCAACCGCAATCACTGCTGCTTCGTCGGGATGCCGCTGCTTCAGGTGTAAATGCCGGGCGATGTTCTCCACCACCACAATGGCGTCGTCCACCAGGATCCCGATGGCGAAAACCAGGGCGAAGAGGGTGATCCGGTTCAGCGTATATCCGTAGAG
Organism: uncultured bacterium; assembly: GCA_965365235.1. Classification (GTDB taxonomy): domain Bacteria; phylum Gemmatimonadota; class Gemmatimonadetes; order Longimicrobiales; family Gaopeijiaceae; genus CBDUAX01. The sequence goes on along the minus strand of CBDUAX010000096.1, from coordinate 9,280 downwards.
ACGATACACCAGCAGTGTGAGGGCCAGGGTGACCGGCACGGCCACCAGCACCACCACGGCCTCCCGCCATCCGAGAGCGAACCAGACCAGGAGTACTACTCCCAGCGTCGCCACCAGGATATGGAAGAGGAGTTCCTGAGATTTCTCCGTAGCGGTTTCGCCATAGTCCCGGGTGACGGTCACTCGGACGTCGTCTCCCAGGACCTTCCCTTTGAGCTCCTCCACCCGCTCCATGGCCGCATGGGCGATGGTGGCTGCGTTCTTCCCTTCTCTCTTGGCCAGAGCGATGGTCACGGCGGACTCGAAGTCCTCTCCGCGACCCCCGGCCGGGAGGAAGGAGACGTACTGATCGGGCTTCGCCGGGCCATCCTCCACAGTCGCCACGTCCCGAAGGCGAATCGCGCGATCCTGAACGACCGCCACGACCACCTCCGCCACGTCATCGGCACTCCGGAGGAGATGGCCGATCCGCACGGGTATGGAGCGATTTCCGGCCACCAAATCCCCGGCCGGCAGGTCGGCATTCGCTGCTCCCAGGGCCTGGAAGACCGCTCCACCGGACAGCCCCCGGGCCGCAAGGGCCTGGGGATCCAGCGTGACCGTGACCTCTCTGGGTGCCCCACCGATGACCCATGTCTCGGCCACATTGGGTAAGCGCTTCAATTCGGCCGCCAACTCCACGGCCTGCTGCCTGAGGAGGTACCCGTCCCCGGCATCACCACCGCCCGATAGGGTGAGAGTGAGAATCGGGACCTCGTTGATCCCGTGAAGGGTGACGAAGGGAGGTGTAGCCCCGGCAGGCATACTGGCCATGTTGGCCATGAGCTTGCCGTAGAGCCGTGTCAGTGCGATCTCCGGCTCGGTCCCGACCTTATAGCGAGCCGTGACCATGGCCCCATCCGACTGGGCGGCACTGTAGACGTACTCCACATCGGGCACTTCCCAGATGGCCCGCTCCAGCGGCTCGACCAGGCGTCGTTCCACCTCCCGAGGCGTGGCACCCGGAAGCCCCACGGCCACATCGATCATGGGCACGCGTATCTGGGGCTCTTCCTCCCTCGGGGTCGCCATCACGGCACCGATACCCAGGACCAGAGAGAAGGCCGTGAGAAGGGGCGTCAGTTTCGAATTCAGGAACCGCTGTGCGATTCCCCCTGAGATTCCGGTTTTCATTGGACGATTTCATCCCCTGCGCTGAGTCCGCTCAGGACCTCTACTCTTTCGCCGCCACCTACCGTCCGGCCGAGCCGGATCCAACGAAGGGCAACCCCGTCGGAGGTGACGACACGGACACCGGTCAGCTGGCCCCGTCGTACGACGGCACCGCTGGGGATGGTGATGGCCTGTGTAGACCCGGTGGGGACCAGGGCGGTGAGGCTGACACCTGTTGGCCAATCCTCGGGAAGGACGACCCGGACCTCCACGGTCTTGGACATTGGATCCGCACCCTGCGCCACCACCCGAACCGGCGCCGCCACGGTGCGACCCCCAAGGGTGGTAACGGAGATGGTGTCCCCGGGAATGAGACCTGCGATGGCGGAGACGGGCACCGCCAACTTGCCCTCCCTGGGCCCGGCCTCCTCTACGACGAGCAGAGGCATCCCAGGAGAGGCAACGTCTCCCTCGTCGATGGTCCGGCTCACGACCTCACCATCGAAGGGTGCCCGAATGGAGGAATAACTCCCTGCCGTCTCCACCTCCTTCAGGGCGGCCTGCGCCATGGCGAGCTGGGACTCAGCCTGCGTCAACATCAGGTGAGCCTGATCCCGTTGAACCAGGGGAACCACATCCTGTGCCAGGAGCGTGTCCATGCGGTCTGCGTGTCTCGCTGCTTCCTCTCGAGCCGCCGTCGCTACCATCACGGCGGCGTCGGCCTTGGCCCGATTCGCTTCGATGTCGCTCGTCCCCAGATTGATCAGGACCTGTCCCCGGCGAACCCGGGAACCCACATCAACCCTCAGCCCGGTCACTCGAGCCATCATTCGAGTGGTGATCTCTGCCCGGTTCCGGGCAACGATGGTCCCTTCAACAGGGGTTTGCAGCGCGATTTCCTCGGCCCGAACCGGCGTCCCGGAAACGTTCTCCGGAGCCTGCGAGGCGGCGGGGGAATGGGACTCCCCGCATGCGGACAAAAGTGCAACAGCCGCGACGATCAAGAGTCCATTTCTCATCGGTCGAAAACTCCGTAGGCAAGGTCCAATGCCGCGTGGGCGACCAGGAGGTCCCTCCGGGCGGCTAGTTCTGAAAGCGTTGCATTGGTGGTGGCTGCTTGGACGTCAAGCAGCTCGGTGATGGGAGCAATCCCGGTTCGGTAGCGAAGCCGAGCCTGTTCAAGGGCCACCTGGGCCTCCTGCGTGGCTTCTCCGGCTACCCTGACCCGCTCATCGGCGGCCTCCAGCATCCGGCGAGCCTGGATGACCTCCAACTCAGCCTGTCGGAAAGCCGCATCCTGCTGGGCCCGGGCAGCGCGTTCTTCCGCTTTTGCGGCCCGAACACTCCCGACTCCGGACAACCCATTGAATGGATTCCAGCTGAGACCGATCCCGATGGTCCAGTCTCCGCTCCCCTCTCCAAAGGGTGCATCCTGGGCATAGTGTCCGAGGGCCCCAAAGGCGGCGATGGCCGGCAGTTGCGAGGCCCATGCCTTTTTGACTCCACTCGATGCGGCCTCCGCCCCGGCGGTGTAGGCCAGAAGATCCCCTCTCGACTCCCACGAACAGTCGTCTGCCCCGACTGCGCAGTCGGACTCAGCCGCGCTTGTGGCGAGCTCATCGGTAAGGACCAGCACCACCGAGTCGGGGAGGGCAAGGATGGTCCTCAAGCCCGAAAGGGCATTCTGGGCCTGGGCTTCGGCAGCCAATCTCTGAACCTCGATCTCGGCCGCTTTCAAGCTCGCCATCCGGGCATCCAGACCTGTCACCAGGCCCTGGTCCCGCATTGCCTCTGCCTGGCGGACATGAGCTCTCACGGCAGAAAGAGCCGTGTCGAAGGCCTCTACCTGCCTGGCGGCCAATTGGGCCCCAGTGTAGGCCTGAATCGTGAAGAACCGGGTGGCCCCTGCCGCCCTTAGGGCACCCGCCGCCTCGGCCTCGGCAGCCTTTCGGGCCGCTGCAAAGCCAAAGAGGCCTTCCGGCGCCAGTAGGGGCAGTTGGACCGTGGCCGAGGCGTTATAGCCAGAATAAGCGTCCGGTCGATTCAGAGCGTCCAGGGCCAGATCCTCCCCGGCAAAGTTCTCCTGCCGGAGCTTCAGGCCGAAGACGGCAACCGGATCGGTGGTCTTCATCCCCTGAAGGCCAAAGGACACCGATGGGAGGAAAGCCGGACTGGCCTGGAGAGGAAGCTGGGCTCTCGCTTCAGCTCTTGCCTGGTGGGCGTGGAGCGTGGGATTGGCTTCCAGGGCCCGGGTCACAGCGTCTTCCAGCGAAATCCGCATCTCGCCGGCCCCGGAGAGAGGGGTCTGGCCAGCCAACCGCTCCCCTCCCAAAGCCAGGGCCAGAACTAACGTGACCAACCTAGATAGTCTTATTGCAATTTTCATATGCTTTTCGGCAAATAAAAAGGCCGTGTTGGGGTACACGATCTACTCAGCCAGGTGACAGTGTCGGATACAGTCCAGGATGTGCTTGACCTTGGGTTCGATGATCCTGTAGAAGACATGGATCCCATCTCGACGGGACTCCACGATGTTCGACCCTCGCATCTTCGCCAGGTGCTGAGACACGATGGCCTGCGGGAGATGCAAGCACTCCTGGATCTCCCCCACCGCTCTTTCTTCGTCTTCCAGGAACTCCAGAATCCGAAGCCGATCTGGGTGACCAACCACCTTGATTACGTCGGCGGCCTTCCCCAGGGCAGCGGGATCAATGGCACGGATCAGTTTCTCGGTCGTCATGGAGAATATAGTAATAGAGATATTTCTATATAGCAACCCCCTCAACCAGACCGAGTCCAGGTCTCGCATGGACTTCGGGAAAAGCCGGTAAACCCGCCCGGGGATCCTCGTATTCGAAACAGAAGGCGCCGCTAGCCGAACGCCCCGGAAGACGGAGAAGGGAGCAGGCATGAACCCGGTCGAGAGAAACCCCTCCCCCGCTTCCCGGGCCTGGCAACCGCGTCCTGGATGGGTCGCCCTCCTCTTCCTTCCCCTGGCCTGTTCCGAAGACCCGACCGGTGGTGAATTTCCGGAAACCCAGGGAATCGATCCCACCGCCATCGAGGAGGTGTACACTCAACTCAGAGGTCTGCCCGGATCCTTCAGTCTTTTGGTCCAGCGGAACGGGGAGTTGGTGGCGGAGGAGTATTTCCACGGGTTCACCCCTGATTCCCTCCACGACGTCCGATCGGTGACAAAGAGTGTCATCTCGATCCTGGTGGGGATCGCCATCCGGGACGGGTCCTTCCCCTCCCCGGATGCCCCAATTGGGGACTACCTGGCTCCGACGGTGGATAGCATCCGCCCGGCACTGGCCCAAACCCCCATCCGAGCCTTCCTGAAGATGAGCAGTGGTCTGGATTGGCACGAGTTGGATCGTGGGAGTTCCTACTCCGATTGGTGGCGTTCCGACGACATGATCCAGTTCGTGGTCGATCTTCCCATCGTCCATGAACCGGAACAGCAGTTCATCTACAACACCGGGGCGAGTCATCTCCTCTCCGTGGCCCTCACAGAGGCAACGGGAATGCCGACGCTGGAGTTCGCCCGGGAGGTTCTTTTCGGCCCCCTCGGGTTCTCCGGCTCCTCCTGGCTCCAGGAGAACCGGGGCTATTTCACAGGGGGGATGGGCCTCCGGATCACCAGCCGAGACATGCTGAAGGTCGGCCAGATGTTCCTGGACCAGGGGGTCTTCCAAGGGGAACAAGTCGTGCCTTCAGCCTGGGTCCAGGAGTCGACCCAGGCCCACCTCCCAACTCACGACGTAGTCCCGTACGCCCCAGAGTACGGGTACCTCTGGTGGGTCGGCGAGGGCGGCGGGAAGGACTTCTACCTTGCCAGCGGATACGGAGGCCAGTTCATCCTGGTCGATCCGGACTTCGATCTGGTCATTGTTGCCCAGAGCAATTGGCGAGGAAAGGGATGGGATGAGGCGGGGGAGCAGTGGTTTCAGGTCATCACCCAAATCGTGGAGGGGCTGCTTCCTGGAGTGCGGTAGGGGAGGCCGGCAGCTCTGAGCCCTCCCTCTGCGAATCACCGCGTCAGCAGTCTCATCGAACTCGATCCGCAACCCAACCCTGGAGCACCCCCGGAAACCGGAAAATGGCTCTGGCCGTAGGGGGGGGAGTCCCGACCCCCTTTCCATGGTGGTGCAATGAGTCGCCTGGGAGACCTATCCAAGACGCGTGGTTTCCGAATGCGGATGGCCTTTTGGGCGGCTGCTCTCCTCGGGGTTTTGGTCCTGGTTTTCCTTGCCCGGTTCCGCCCCAGTTGGCCCTGGTTCTCCCTCTGGCTCTTCACGCTCCTGACGGCGTTGGGGGTCTTTTCCCTCCCTCAGGTTCGAAAGGCCCTCAATCTCTCCTGGTTCGGGGTGACGCTCTTGATTCTCACCGGCGTCGCCTCCTTCGATCTCTACCTCTTCCACGTGGAGACACACCGGCAGCGGAGTGAGCGCTTGGAGGTGCATGGGGTCTACTTCGATCCGGATCATCAACCGATTCGAATCGGAGTCGGCTACCCGAACCTGGATGTTCGCCTGGAGGGGAGCTACTACGACTTCGACCGGTGGTCCCTGGATCTCAGGAGAACCGATGGCGGTTCCTATGCCCTCGGCGGTCTCGACCAGGTAGACATGGTCCGTCTGGCTGGAGACCTCTGGTGGAATCCATGGGGACGAATCCGCCGGCCGGTGTTGGGTGCGAGGTTGGACGAGGGATCACGGGTCAGCGCCGACCCGGCCGGGACCGGACCCCTCGGTGCCGGAGACATCGGGCTGGAGTTGGTCGCCGAAGGCCCTCGCGGGTCACTGTACTGGGACGGAAGCCGAGCCCCCCTCTCCTTGGAGAACCCGGTGATGGACCGCCGCCTTTCGAGGAAACTCTCTCGTGGGGCGCGTCTCTCGGAGTTGGATTGGGACTCCCTTCCGGACTCGGAAATGGCCAAGGATCTGGTCTTGACACGGACACGCAGTGGACGGTCCTTCGGTCGAATCCGCCTTTCTCTCCCGGAGTACCGCCTCGTATCCCGGGAAGACGGTGAGGCCTTCCAGTCGGATACCCTTCCCCGAATCCAGGTCGGGGATACGGTGTGGGTGACCTCCCGGGGGAAAAGCTGGGCCTTCGCCTTGGGGAGAGTCCCTGGGGTGTCCCGTGTGGCCGCTCCGGTGGCAGTGCACTTCGTCCGACGCCCTCGACCCAGCGGGTGGGCGCTCCCTTCACCGGAGGCGTGCGGAGCCGACACGGACCGATGTGCGGTTCTTTCGACCCGACCGCTCCCCCCGCCCCAGGCCCACTTCGACCTGAGCGGGTTTGGGTTGGACACCACCCGGTACTCCGTCCTGGCACGCCTGGAGACCACGCGTGAAGGGGTTCGCCTGATCGGGGCAGACCATGAAGGGGCGTTCGGATACGGCGAAATGTTCCCGCTTCCGGCCCTTGCCGCATCCGGGGATTCAGATCCCACCGGTGTCCTGGTCCGAGTGCACCGGACGGCTCAGGGTCAGCAGATCGCAGTGATTCTTACAGTCCTGGGCCTCTTCCTTCTCATCTTCGGCGCCTTGGTGACGGTCTCGGGAGAAGAGGGGATCTGGTCTCGCCGCAAAGAGACTTCGGCGAATGTCTCAGCGGCTTGGGGCTTTGTGAATGTCTTTCTCATCTTCCTGGGCGTGAGGTTGGCCCTGGGCCTCCGGATCGCCTACTCCCCTCCCTTCTACGACCGGGGTGCGGCCACGGCCGTGGGTCTGTGGATCACCTTTTCCGTCCTGATGGTGGCCCTGGGGCGGTGGTCGTCCTGGGCACCAGCTTTCTGGCGACTGGTCAGAAGGTTGGAGCGACCCATCTCCAGGCTCTTCCTTCCCGGCGTGAATGGATCTGGAAAGGGCCAAGCGCCGGTTCGGAAAACGGCCAGGTCTCCGCCGATCCGAGGTTGCTTCGGAACGCCCGATTTCGGACCTTCTTCGGCCTTCTCGTCATGGCCTCCAGTCTGGGTCTTCTCCTATGGCAGCGTCCAGAAGCCGCTCCCAGCCTCCTGGTCGCGGGCACCGGAATCGGTGCCTGGTTGGCCATGGGTCTCAGCCGGAGGCACGGCCATGCCTCGATTCTGAACCGCTATCCGTTGGCCGTGATCACCGCCGAGGGCGCGCGTGAGGAGCCGTCTCTTGCCTTGGCCATGGCAGCCGGGGGATCCATGGTCCTGGCTCTTGCCATCCATGCACCTTGGATGGCTCTGGTTCCGGTGGTCCTTCTGGTGTTCCTCTTCGGGACCGATCGAATGCTGGCTCGCCTCGATGCCGAGGCACCCCCACGGCGACGAGCCTGGGCGTTGTTTGCCATCCTCGTAGCCCTGGGAGAGCTGGCTATCTTCGCTCTATTCCCCTGGCCCAGAGTGGGAATCGGGGTCCTGCTGGCCGTTGCCGGCATCACGGCCATCTTCCTGCGGAGACCCAGGGGGAAGGCTGGAGTCCCACTGGTGGATCTGGGTTATCAGGGGTTTCAGGCAGCGGGGGAAGCGGTCTTCTCCGGAGTCGGTTGGATCGGCGTGCTTCTGGTCCTGGGGTTCTTGGCCTTCCTCAGCGCCCAGGCCATTCCCCCCTTCGTCCGGTTCGCACTGGTCTTCATGTTGTTCCTCCTGGCCATTCGTGCGGGCCTGGCCTGTCATAGGGTCCTGGAGCGGGGACACCGGAGAGGCCAGGTGGAGGCGCTGGGGCTTTTGGTGGTTCCCCTGGGGGTTCTCCTGGTCTTCATGCTGTTCGACTTCGGGCTGGGGCTCGTGTTCTTCGTCCCCATGTTCCTGACCGTGCTCCTCTCTGCCCGAATCGACCGGCTCCCTGGAATTCTGATGGGGGGATCGGCGGCGGTCATGGCCATCACTGCCCTCCTGGCCTGGTCCGTCTTGAACCCTTCGGTGACGGGGCTCAGGAATGCAGCCGACCTCCCCACCTTTTCCTCAGAATTCAGTCAGGTGGGAAACAGCCTCACCGGCCTCCTCCGGCGCATGGGTTTGAGCGGACCGGTGACGCGGGCCTCCGTCCGGAGTCTGGCGGCCTCGGACCCCGATCTCCTGGAGGAGGCTCTGGCATTCGCCGGTCCGAGTGAAGCCCTCTTTTCCGCGGCTCCGTCCAGAGATCAGGTATGGGGGGGGCGGGCCTATGCGGCGAGTCGCCTCACCGGAACCGGTTTTGCCGGCACGGCTGTTCTGGGCCGGGGCGTTCCGACAGCCGTCTCCTACGCCGAGAACACCTTTGCGGTCTATGTCCTCTCGGAACATGGTGCCTTGGGCGGCATCGGCGTGCTCCTGACCTACCTGGCCCTCTTGGTCGTCGTCGCCGTGTGGATCTATCGGGTTCATCGCACCATTCAGGACACACGACTCGGCCTTGCCGTCCTGGCCATGACAGTCGGAGGCGTGCTCTGGCTGACTTTGCCGGCCGTATACGTGGCCGCTTCCAACCTGGCCCTGGTCCCCCTCACAGGTCAGAACATGCCGTTCCTGGGACTGAACTCCTGGGCTGACGTAATCCTGGTGAGCGGCGTGGCCACTGGAATCATCTTTGGCCTTGCGGCCCTGGATAAACCGGACCATGGGGGGAATCCGTCATGAACCCGGAGACCGGTTTTTCCCCTCCGCCCCCGGAAGATGAGGTGAGGGGGAAACAAAACGAGGAGAGAGACCGAGGGCCGGAGGCCCCACCTTCGGCACGGAGGGGGGCAGGCCCCCTGCTCAGGATCGTGGGGGCGCTGATCGTCCTCACCGCCGCCCTGGTGGTCTGGGTTTGTATCGAGACGGTACGGGCGAGCGGAGATCGTTCCGTCCGGTCCGGTCTGGATTACCATGCCTTCCTGGAGGCCGTGGACGACCTGACCGTGGGGGCTGGCGATTCCACGCTCTTGACCTTCACACCCATGGAGGAACGTCTCCCAAACCGGCAGATCGCACGGTACGACACCATCGAAATCATCGCCGATGTCGAGGCATTTCCCGCCTTCCAGCAAGCTGGGTTTTTGTACGACCAGGTCCAGCTCTACAACGCCTTCGGATGGGAGCTGCCGGTCTTCTGTCACCTGCCGCTGCTCCGCAACGCCGACAGGTCGAAGATCTCGAAACGCAAGAACCCGGTCAGCCTCGACCACT
>CBDUAX010000095.1:0-11061 GCA_965365235.1 uncultured bacterium | reverse complement strand
CGGGTCCATCGATGATTCTTGCAGGCCCATGTACTCCAGGGCCCTCTCCGGCATCCCGTGCAACTGCTCAAGGTCGCGCAGGTACGCCTGGAACACGGGATCTGTAGAAAAGTCCATCCGGCTTATCCGCCAACCCACCCCGCCCCGCCGGGCATGGCTCTTGTGATCAACAAGTGACGGGCCGGTACGGCCCTAAGGCTGCTGAGATCGGGAGTTGGGAGAAGTCTATGAACATGAGAATCAGTGCGGATGGATTCATCGACCTTCGGGATCAACGGAAGGTCAGAACACCGGGAAACTACGAGATGAGGGCGGATCCGATGCCCGAACCGGAAGCCGTGGCGTTTCTGCTCTCCCACAGCTTCCCGGGCCACCGGAAGATCGTCCGACCCCTCACCTCGAGGGAGAGGGCCCGCCTTCGGATGGCGTCCTGGGCTGATTCCATCAACGAGCGGATGTCCCTCCTGGACAAGGTCTGGAGGGCCATCACTCGTGCGGTGCCGTCGCCCATGGACCCGACCACACCTGATCTGGTTCAGATCGTCAGGGTGGACGGCGAATGGGCCTACCCCATCTATCTGGATGGTGACGAAACCCGCGTCCTTCCTACCGGAGGAATGCCCCTCTCCGAGTTGAAGAAGCAGTTGGGTGCCCCTCTCCTGGATCTCAGCAGCCAGAAGGTCAGCGCATAGGTCAACGCTGGATGGTCCCACGGAAAAGGCCCCGAGGTGCCAAAACCTCGGGGTCTTTTCTGTTTCTCGATCTTGGATCGAACCGTTGGAAGAGACCCGTGAGCGTCCTCCGAGCTCCGGGGGCAACCCATCACCCATCCATCGTCCAACCCCAAGACCGACGATGTGCCACTATCGTAGGATCGCCAGTGGGGTGAGCCGGGTCCGGCCGGCCCGTTTCATGAACTGCTCGGTATACAATCGAATGTGCGTTCCCCCGCGGTAGACCTCGATACGGTGGAGTTCCTGGGGGTGCATGGTGGTCAGGAGGTCGATCCCCCCGATGAACGGCATCTCGTCAAGGTAGACGGACACAGGTTGTAGCCTCCCCCGGTAGTAAGCACAGGTACTGTCCATAAAGGATGGGTTGCATCGAACGGTCCAGAGAAAGGATCGGGTCCGGACAAAGTCCAGCACATTGAACGAGGAGGCATCGATGAGATCCTCCCGCTCGAACGCCTGACTGGGGATGGCCAAGGCCATCCGCCTTCGCTCGAACCGGTCCGTGACGATCTGGATCCCCTCCAGCAGGATAGGATCGGGCTCGAGGGCGAAGAGAACAGGCCCGGCCTCCTCCGGGAGTGCCAACGTTTCCACGTAGTCCACATACCCCAACTGTTCCACACCCACGGTGTTCATTCCGTTGAACACACCGGGCAAGCCGAACCGACCCTCAGCGTCAGTGAGGACTCCGCGATTTTCCCCGTCGAGATGCACGAAAGCCCCCACCAGCGGCGCTCCCGTGGTGGCGTCGATGACCCGGCCCGTCAGGACCCGTTTTTCTACTTCACGCTCCTGCGCGCCCAACCCCTGCATGGAGAACAGAAGGAGTGTGGGTAGGAGGAGCCAAAAAGGAGTTCGCATGGATTTTTCCTCCTATGGGAATTCAGGGGACATAGAAATCAGAAGGTTCGGGGATAACCCCAGCCAAGGGGGTAGAAGGGCAAGTCCTGTTCCGGGGTCACTCCCGGGGGCCGTTTCTCCTTCCCTGACAGGGAGTTGGGCCGATCAGCCCCAGGCCCAGCCCGGGCCGGTGAGGGGGTAGGAATGAAGCCCCTGGGGGACGACCGCCACCGGAAGCTGTCCAAAGGGGAGGACAGAAGGTGAGGGGGAATTGTGGCTCCCCTCCAGTCACTCGGGGCCTTCGGTCATCCCTCTCACATCAAGGACTTCATCCAACTCCTCTTCAGGGATCAGTCCCTGCCTCGAGACGACCTCCCTGACGCTCACTCCCTCTCGGGCCGCCTCCTTCGCCACCTCCGAAGCCTTGTCATAACCCAGGCGTGTGTTGAGAGCCGTCGCAATGGCTGGGTTCCGCTCCAGGAGGTCGCGGATCCGGGCCGGATTGGCTTGGATCCCTCTTACACACCCTTCGGAGAAGGTACGAATCCCATTGGCCAGGAGACTGACCGACTCCAGGAAGGCATCAGCCAGAACCGGCATCATGACGTTCAGTTCGAAGTTCCCTCGAGTCCCGGCCAAAGTGATGGCGGTGTGGTTTCCGATGACCCTGACGGCCACCATCATCAGGGCCTCGGCCAGGACCGGATTGACCTTCCCTGGCATGATCGAGCTCCCGGGTTGAACGGCCGGCAGACGGATCTCAAAGAGTCCCGAGCTCGGTCCGGACGCCAGCCACCGAATGTCGTCGGCGATTTTTGTCAGACTGGTGGCCACGGTATTGAGGGCACCAGAGGCACTCACCACCCCATCCTTCGCGCTCTGGGCCTCGAAGTGGTTTTCGGCCTCCCGGAAGGTCAGGCCCGTCTGGGAGTTGATGAGACCGATGGCCTCCCGGGCAAAACCTGCCAGGGTGTTGATCCCGGTCCCAGTTGCCGTTCCTCCCAGGGCAAGTTCTGCCAGCTCCTCGGAGGCTCCTCTCAGGCGGCGGACCCCCAAGGATACCTGACGGGCATAGCCACCAAACTCCTGCCCGAGTCGCACAGGGGTGGCGTCCATCAGGTGGGTCCGACCGGATTTCACCATTCCATCGAACTCAGACGCCTTCTCCGTCAGAACCGTCTCGAAATCTCGCATGGCCGGAATCAGCTCCTCTTCAAGAGCCAAACGGCCGGCGATGTGGATTACGGTGGGCACAACATCGTTGGAAGACTGCCCGAAGTTCACGTGATCGTTGGGATGGACGATCCTCCCGACCGGACCCAGGGCCCGGGTCGCAAGGCGCCCGATCACCTCATTGGCATTCATGTTGGTGGATGTGCCTGATCCGGTCTGGAAGACGTCCACCGGGAAATGGTCGTCCCAGTCTCCTGCCTCGACCTCCCCGGCCGCCGAGGCGATGGCACGGGCCAACTCGGGCTCCAGCCCCCCCAACTCGCCATTGGCCAAAGCCGCCACTTTCTTCACAAGGCCGAGGGCCTGGATGAACCGCCGCGGAAAGGGACGCCCACTGATTTGGAAGTTCTCTACCGCCCGCTGGGTCTGGGCCCCATAAAGGGCCTCCGCCGGGACCCGGACCTCCCCAAGCGTGTCCGTTTCGATCCTGAATTCGTCCGCCATCTTGACCTCAGCTCCGAGTGGGAAAGGTCTGCTTCGAGGTTCGGGCCGCTACTTCCTCGGAGGTTGGGAGGGCCGCATCTCGACCTTGCTGACATGGGCGTTTCCGGGGTAGTTGAGGAGATCCAGTACGGCGCGACCCACGTCCTCGGAAGTCAGGGCCCAGCCCTCTTTGGCATCGACGGGACGACTCCCGAAATCGGTGGCAACGCTCCCAGGCATGATCAGGCTGACCCGGATCCCCTCGTACCTCAGATCCAACATCATGGCCTCACTCATCCCCCGAAGGCCGAACTTGCTTGCGTTGTATGCCACCCCCCCTCCGAAGGCATTTCGACCGGCCAGCGAACCGATGTTGATGATCCATGCATCGGTGGAGTTCTTCAGATGGGGTACCGAGGCCCGAGAAAGATAGAAAACCCCGTTCAGGTTGGTGTCGATCTGAGCATGCCAGTCTTCGATGGACATCTCATGGAGGGGTGCGAAGATACCGACTCCCGCATTGTTGATCAGGACATCCAAGCCTCCGAACCGATCGACGGTTTGTCTCACCATCGACTCGCAAGCCTCGGGATCCCGGACATCGGCCGGGATGCCCAACACCTCCCCCTGAGCGGCCAGATCAGCCGCCACACGGTCCACGTCGGTACCACTTCTGGCACTGAAAGCCACCTGGAAACCGGCTCCTAGGAGCTCCTTCACCGCCGCCAGGCCGATCCCCTTCGTTCCCCCAGTGACCAGTGCCACCCTGCCTTCGAAACCAGGCATTCAACCCCCCGAGTTAAAAAAAGAACCGGGGTCCGGGAGTTCTGCCCGGACCCCTCACATTCACGCGGTACCCCCATCCCCGCCTGAGTTCCTGCCGCAGGGCTTGGCACCCACTCCTCGGCCAAGGTTGGCCTAAGGGTTTTCCGTCAGCCAGTGCTCCGCATCCAGGGCAGCCATGCATCCCGTCCCCGCCGCTGTGATTGCCTGCCGGTAGTGGTCGTCGATGACGTCACCCGCCCCAAAAACTCCCGGAATATTGGTGCGAGTTGTGCCGGCATCCACCTTGATGTACCCGTTTTCCTTCAGCTCCACGGAGCCTTTCAGAAAGGCGGTGTTGGGTGTATGTCCGATGGCCATGAAGACGCCTTTGCACTCCAGGGTCTTCTCTTCCCCGGTTTGGGTGTCCGCCAGACGGACGCCGGATACGAAGTCGTCCCCGAGGATGTCCACGAGCTGGGCATTCCACTCCACCCGTACCTTGGGGTTCGCCAGAACCCGGTCAGCCAGCAGCTTTGACGCCCTCAACTCGGATCTACGGTGGACCACCACGACCTCACTCCCATACTTGGCCAGATGCTCCGCTTCGGTCATGGCGCTGTCCCCGCCACCAACCACCACCAGAGGCTGGTCCCTGAAGGCAGGAAGGGCCCCGTCACAGACCGCGCAGGCCGATACGCCACCCCCGGATCGGGCCAACCGCGTTTCATTTTCCAGCCCCAGCCAGTTTGCCCGAGCCCCGGTGGCGATGATGACGGACCTGGCCAGGAACTCTCCGCTGTAAGCGGTCTGGAGACGCTTCGGATCGCCCGACAGATCCACGTCCTGGACATCATCCGTCACGATACGAGTGCCGTACCTCTGGGCTTGGGCCCGCATCCGGGTCATCAGGTCCTGGCCGTCCACCCCTTCCGGGAAACCCGGGAAGTTCTCCACCTCCGTGGTGAACATGAGTTGGCCCCCAGGGATCATCTCGGTACTCCCCATCCCCTCCAGTACCAGAGGGTTGAGATTCGCCCGGGCGGCATAGATGGCCGCCGTCCACCCAGCGGGGCCAGACCCGATGACCACTACCTGTTCGATGTCTCTGGATTCGGTCATATCTCAAATCGGCTTTCAGTTGGTTTTGAAAATCTTCAGGTTCGTCGAGTGACCGGCGCTTCTTCTGGCACCGGGGTCCACAAACCGAACGGCGCTGTTGACGGCGGTAGCCGCTTCTGCGAAACCCGTGGGAATCAGATCGAGTTTCCCTTCGTATTTCACGAGATCCCCGGCCCCGAAAACGCCCGGGAGATTGGTCTCCATGAGGCGGTTGACCACGACCCGGTTCCCGTCCAACTCCAGACCCCAATCCCCGATGGGGCCCAGGTCGGGTTTGAAGCCGAGGAAGGTAATCATCGCGTCAACGCCCAGCTCTTCCTCGTCCCCGGTCCGGTTGTCGAAGATGACGACCGAGTCCACACGTTCGGCGCCTCGGATCTCCTTCACCTCATGAAACGGACGGATCCTGAGCTCACCGGCTTCTGCGGCGGCTTTCAAATAGGCTACAGACTTTTCATGGGCCCTGAATGCATCCCTTCGATGGATCAACTCCAGCTGACCAGCCCCGTCCTTCAGGGTCAGCCCCCAGTCCACAGCGGAGTCTCCACCGCCCACGAGGAGTACCCGCTTCCCCCGATAGGCGCTGGGATTCTTGACCGCCGTCTCCACGCCTCGCCCCAGGAACTCCTCGAAACCAGGACATTTCAGCTTCTTCGGCTCGAAAGCGCCCTTCCCACCGGCGATGATGACGGCCTTGGTCGGGTAGGTAGCCCGTCTTCCTTCAAGGTGTAGAAGGTCTCCTACGCTGGAGAGGCCCAGGACCTCCTCGTCCAGTACGATGTTTGGGGAGAATTGGGTCCCCTGAGCGATCAGCTCACGTGCCAGGTCCTTGGCCAATACCTTCGGAAAGCCCCCAACATCGTAGATGTATTTCTCCGGGTAGAGGGCTGTAAGTTGGCCCCCCAGTTCTGGGAGCGAGTCGACAATCCGGACGGAGCACTCCCGCATACCTGCATAAAACGCGGCGTACAGCCCGGTGGGGCCGCCGCCGATGATTGTGATGTCACGAACGTCCAGTTCCATGACTCTGTTTCTATCTCCAGGCGGAAGGATACCCCGGATCCGTTTCGAAAAAGGACCCGGATGCCTCCACCAATAAAGTCAAATCCTGGGCTCCCATTCGCACTCGGAAGACCGAGGAGATAATTCCGACCACCCATCCAAGGGCATCAGGCCCATCCATCCGCCTGAGGTGCCGGCCTACAAGTTCAGGGGAGATCCCTGATGGTTCCAGACCCCTCCGGATCGCAGGCGATTCTGGCCGCGTCCAGGAGGACTTCTCGGGCATTCTGATACCCGACGACTTCGATGGCCTCCAGAAGGGGCAGCCACTGGCAATCGGTAATCCCCTCCGACTCTTGCGGTACAGGATCCCCGGTGTATGACGTCATGAGAAAGAAGGTGCAGTGTTTGTGTATCAGGCGCCCCTTCAGACGGAAATACCAGTCGATGGTCCGGAGCTTCGGGCCCAGGACGATGTCCGCCAGGCCGGTTTCTTCCTGGACCTCCCGGAGCCCCGCTTCCTCCGGCTTCTCACCCCCCTCCAGGTGCCCCTTCGGCAGTCCCCAGTTCCCGTAGGGATCCTTGATGAGAAGCGCGTTCAGGACTCCCCAGATACGCCGCACCACAACACCCCCGGCGCTACGCTCCTCCCTGGCCTTCCGGCCGGGAGGTAAACCACTCCGAGCACTCTTCAACGGTGCCGGTTTGCCGTCGGAGCCTCCAGGCCTAGAAAATCGAGATTCGGACATACCGCTGCGGATTGGCCCGAAGGTCTTCCAGGAGAACGGAGAGCTGGATCAGGACGTCTTGGGCCCGGTACACAAGGACCGTGTCGCTCATCAGCCGTCCGAAAAGACCCTCCCCGCCTTCGATCTGGGCCGTGAGCCGGTCCAAACGCGAGAAGGTGGAGTCGGCTCGGGAGAGGAGATGTTGCGCATCGGACGTGGTGTTGTTCAACTCGGCGGAAAGGGTCTTAAGGTTCGCCGCGGTAGCCCTCGCATCGAGAAAGATGGAGTCCGTTGTGGGGGCTCCGAGGATCTCTTCCACCTGCTGGAAGGCCATATGCCCCGCATGGGCCGCTTCGCCCAGCTCCACCGCAGCGGATTCCACCTCCGTGGCCAGATTTGAAAAGGCCCCGGCCTGAGCCTCCACCAACTCTCGCAAACGCTCGCTGACATCCTGAATGTTATCGATGGCTGCCGCGATATTCTGGGCCGTCTCTTCGGTGAAGGCTTGTTCAACCCGATCCGAAAGGACCCCCAGGTTCTGGGATATCTGGTCCGCCGCCGCGGTCAGACGGGAGAAGTCCGGGAGTGCGTACCCTCCAAGGGTGCCGTCCTCGGCGTTGTCCAGGAACTCGAACTGTGGATAGGCGGCCCGGGAAACAACCTCGGCCTGCCAATCCCCGAACATGGACTCAGGCGCCAGAAGGACTGCAGGGTCCTCTGGCAGCACGACGTCCCGCCGGATGCTCATCAGCACCCGGACCGCGGTGCCATCCGGCTCAACCGAGATCCCATCGACCCGGCCGATGGCCACACCTCTCAGCTTCACGGCGTTTCCATCCATGAGCTGGCCCACCTCCAGGAGAAGGGCCTCAACCTGCCGGGTCCCCCGCCCGAAGGTGGCGTCTTTCAGCCACAGCGTACCAAGGACCGCCACAGCGATGCCCAGTATGATGACCAGGCCCACCAAGATTTCTCTTCGACGTGTCATCCCGCTCCCTCCAGGAGCTCGGGTTTTCCTTCGATAAATCCGCGGACCACCGGATCGGGGCAGGCCTGGATCTCTTCCGCTGTCCCCATGAACCGGATGACTCCGTCGTAGAGCATCCCGATCTTGTCCGCGATCCTGTAGGCACTCCCCATGTCGTGGGTGATTACCACCGACGTCACACTGAGTTCTTCTCGGGCCCGAATGATCAGCCGATCGATGACGGTGGTCGTTACAGGATCCAGCCCGGTAGTGGGCTCATCGTAGAGGAGGTATTTGGGCTCCGTGGCGATGGCCCGGGCCAGACCCGCCCGTTTCTTCTGGCCCCCAGAGAGCTGAGCCGGATAGCGCTCCTCATGCCCGTCGAGCTCCACGACCGCGAGGCACTCGCCAACCCTCTTGAGTATCGCCTCCTCTGTCATCCCCCTGATGCGCTGGAGGCCCAGACCCACGTTTTCGGCGATGGTCAGGGAGTCGAAGAGGGCGGCGAACTGGAAGACATAGCCCACTTTGCGCCTCAACTCATACAAATCTTCCCGCCGGAGCGTGTCCACCTTCTGGCCATCGACCCAGACCTCCCCCCTATTCGGTTTCAGGAGGCCGACCACATGCTTCAACGCCACTGACTTTCCGGTCCCGGATTGGCCGACGATGGCCACCGTCTCCCCGTCCTCGACGTCCAGGGAGAACCCCTTGAGGACCTTGTTGGATCCGAACGCCCGGTGCACGTCCTTCATCAGGATGCTCATAGGAGGGTCGCCGCCCAGAACGCATCCAGGACCAGGATGACCATGCTACTCACCACCACAGCCCGGGTGGTGGAAATCCCGACCCCTTCGGCTCCTCCATGGGTGGAGAACCCGAAAAAGCAGCCGATGGAAGTGACGGTGAACCCGAAGCTGAAGGACTTGATGATAGCGAACTGGACATCCCACGGTTGGAAGAAAAGGCGCAGCCCCTTCATGAACTCCGCCGTCGACATCTCCAGGAGTTGGAGAGAGGTCAACCACCCGGCCGCCACACCCACCGCAGTGGCCAGGATCACGACGATGGGGAACATGATCATCCCGGCAATGATCCTCGGGACAACGAGGTAGGCCACAGGATCGTACGCCAGGGTTTCAAGCGCATCGATCTGTTCGGTGACCCGCATCGTCCCCAGCTCGGCTGCGATGTTCGCACCCACCCGGCCCGATAGGGCCAGCCCCGTCAGGACCGGGCCGAGCTCCAGGACCATGGTCTTCCCCACCAGGGTCCCCACAAAGTAGAGGGGGACGGCCCCGGTGAAGGTGTAGGAGGCCTGGAGGGCCATCACCACCCCGGTGAAACTGGCGATGAAGAGGGCTATGGGAACGGAATCCACCCCGATCCTGGCCATCTGCCCCAACAGCAACCGGCCCCAGATCTCGATGCGGGGAAGGGCTTTTACGGTATCCACGCCCAGACCGCCCCAACGCCCGATCTGGGCAGCGGTGTCCAGGGCCGACCGGCCCAACATGCCGAATGGATCTAGAAGGAATTTTCCGTTCATCTATTGGAGTATAGGCAAGGAGGGAATGGGGTCGCTACCCCGCCCTCAAAGGCAGGTTCGGGGAGACCAGG
This sequence comes from uncultured bacterium, assembly GCA_965365235.1. Taxonomy (GTDB): domain Bacteria; phylum Gemmatimonadota; class Gemmatimonadetes; order Longimicrobiales; family Gaopeijiaceae; genus CBDUAX01. The sequence goes on along the minus strand of CBDUAX010000095.1, from coordinate 1,630 downwards.
ACCAATCTGGAGACCCAGAGCGAAGCGGGCAAAAAGAAAACGCCCCACCCTGGGGTGGGGCGCGACGGGCGCCGTCGGGCTCCCGGGGAGGTTACTTCCCTGGAAGATCCGCCTCCAGTGTGAATTCGATCTCCTCCTCTTTCCCACCCTCATCCCCGGGAAGGGCGTACACAACGCGGACTCGTCGCACCGCCCGATAGGGATCCCCCACCGCGATCTCGAAATCCACACCCTGGTCCCTCGAGGTGACTCGGGTTCGAACCCGGTCCCCCGGCTCCGACTCCCCATGGTCGGCCGGGTTCCGGAACAGCGTCTTCGTCGACTGGCGGCCAGTCTCCAGGTCTCTCGTCACCTTGACGTGGCGAAGCCAATCTGGCTGAAAGCTGATTCCGTATTGGTAGCCGCGTTGGTCAGCCCCACGGCCTTCCCGGTTGTGCCTCGCCATCCAAGCCTCCGAACGTGGTATCGTCCCAGAGAAATACTGGTAAACGAATGTTTTTTCCATCAGGCAAAAAGTCAAGTTTTTCTTTCCCAAAAAACCATGAAACCCTTTTTGCCAATTGGCGTTTTCCACCGTGGGCCTCCGGAGGTTTCCCACACCTTCGTCTCTGCCGGGACCACAATCTTTCACATTTTTATGCTCTTCCGACCTTCGATTTATCTATAGAAAAATTAAGAAAGAAAAGGCTTGATACCCTTCTTCTACTGCGTTAATCTTCTAGCACTACCTACTCATTGCTTCGCCCGTCTCCGGGCTTTTTTCCCCGATCTGCAGTACGCAGTTAGCTCCCTCGAAAAAGAGCACACAGCCAACCGGCGGATTGAGCGAACCGTTCCCACCCTAGCAGAAAAGAAATGGGCTGACCCCCTTTCCGGAGCCCCCCGTGGACATCGCAGAACTGAAGAGCAAAAGCGTCGCCGACCTTCATGACCTGGCCGAAGACCTGAAGATCTCCAACTACTCAGGCCTCCGAAAACAGGATCTCATCTTTCGAATCGAACAGAACCTACTGGACAGCGACGTTGTTCTGAGAGGAGAAGGTGTTCTAGAGATCCTTCCGGAAGGGTACGGGTTCCTGCGATCCCAAGACTGGAATTACCTGTACGGTCCGGACGACATCTACGTGAGTCCATCTCAGATCAAACGGTTCGATCTCCGGACCGGAGACACCATCCTCGGGCAGGTTCGTCCACCCAAGGAAGGGGAGCGGTACCTGGCCCTGCTCAAGGTGGAGAGCGTCAATGGAGACGAGCCGGAAAAAGCCAAGCACCGGATCGCGTTCGATAACCTAAAGCCTCGATTCCCGGAGCAACGCCTTCATCTGGAGACCAAGAAGGGGGATATCTCCATGCGGGTCATGGATCTCGTGACCCCCGTGGGAATGGGGCAGAGGGGCCTGATCACTTCTCCGCCCAAGGCGGGGAAGACGATCCTTCTCCAGAAAATCGCCAATTCCATCACCGAGAATCATCCCGATGTCCACATGATCGTCCTCCTCATCGACGAGCGTCCCGAGGAAGTCACCGACATGGAAGAAAATGTGAACGGCGAGGTGATCTCCTCCACCTTCGATGAGCCTGCAGATCGGCACACCCAGGTGGCGGAGATGGTTTTGGACAAGGCCAAGCG
>CBDUAX010000094.1:0-11146 GCA_965365235.1 uncultured bacterium | reverse complement strand
TTTCACAAGGCGCCACCGTTTCTCTCCTGGCAGTCGCACTCTGGCTCAGCCTCACCAAACTCACCACCCGAGCCGCGATCCTGACGATCGTCGCCATCAGCCTCCACTTCGGCTTTTCACTCTTCCAGCGGGGGTTCTACCAGAACATGAACCTCCCGGGCATCCCCGTCCTGGTCGCGGGTGCCGGGTTGCTCCTGGGAACCCGGGTGACCCTTTGGCTGGGTGGTACGGCGGCCGTCGCCACCCCCGCGTTGGTCCTCTCGGGTAGGGCTTTCCGTGGTGAAGCCCCCCTCTTGCACCCCGGAGACATCCCGGATTTCTTGAGCGTGGCGGTGGTTCTGCTGGCCATGGCGTTCCTGATCTCGCTAGTCCTGAAGGACTTTGGACGGGTTCTCACGGAAGCGCGCAGAAACCAAATGCGTTTCGCCGACCTCGTGGCTGGGAACCCCGACGGCTTCATCTCCCTCGATCGGGCCGGACGGATCCAGGAATACAACCCTGCGGCGGAGATCCTGCTGGGTATCCCTGCATCGGTGGCCATGGGGACAGAGTTGAGGGCCCTTCCTCTTCTGGAGGGTACCTGCGTCCCCTTATCCGTCCCCATTCCGGATGAGGCCGCAGTCTCTTCCACCACCCCGACCATCCCGACGGAGGAGCGTTTGGTTCGGCCGGACGGGACGGAGCGGTGGGTGGAGGCCCTCACGAAACCCCTCCGTCTTTCGGGGGGTGAGGCCGGAACGATCGTGGTCCTCAGGGACGTCACGAAACGCCGGGAGGCTCAGGCCCGGGCAATTCAACTGGGCCAGATCGTTGAGGAAGCTCAAAACGAGATCTACGTCTTCCACAGAGACACCCTCGAGATCCTGACCGCAAATCGAGGAGCCAGGGAGAACCTGGGCTATTCCAAGGAAGAGATCCGTGGGATGGCCATGTTCCAGGTCCAGCCCACCCTCACACCTGAGGCCGGCAGACTCCTCTCCAAGAAACTCTTCGAGGAGGGAGAGGAGGTCGTGACGCTCAACACCGTCCACCACCGAAAGGATGGGAGCGTCTATCCGCTGGAGGTTCAGTTTCAGAGAGGACTCCAGGAAGGCACCCCCAGTATTCTTGCCTTCGTTGTGGACATCTCTGAAAAAGAGAAGGCAGCGGAGGAGCAGCGCCTTTTGGAGGCCCAGCTACAACACGCACAGAAGATGGAGGCAGTTGGCCTGCTGGCCGGAGGGGTCGCCCACGATTTCAACAACCTCCTCACGGTCATTGGTGGGTGTGGCGAGATCCTCTTGGACATCGGGAGCAAGGAAGTTCAGGACCTCACCAAAGAGATCCTCGAGTCCCAGGAACGCGGGGCCGCCCTCACCCAGCAACTTCTGGCCTTTGCCCGCCGAGAGATCGTCACCATCGAGGATCTCTCCCTGCCCGAAGTGATCGAGGGGATGGAGGCCCTGATCCGTCGGGCCCTCTCGGAGCAGGTTCGGTTGGAGCTGGAGATGGAGGGCAGGGGACACGTGCGGGCCGATCGGGGCCAGCTGGAACAGATCGTTTTGAACCTGGCCTCCAACGCCAGGGATGCCATGCCCCAGGGAGGCTCCCTCACCATTCGAGTTGATCGAGCAGGTCCAAATGGGAACCCCGACCCCAACGGGGCGTTTGTCTCCCTCTCCATGGTGGACACCGGCAAGGGGATGGACGCCCCCACCATGAACCGGGTTTTCGAACCTTTTTACACCACCAAACCCAGGGGGAAAGGCACAGGCCTGGGCCTCTCCACCGTACATGGGATCGTGAGTCAGAATGGTGGACGGATTCTCGTGGAAAGCGAACCCGGTGTCGGGACCAACATCAGAGTCCTCTGGCCCGGGACGGAGACAGACCTTTCGGCCATCTCTCAGGGCGGAGGGGAACCCGGCGACCCAGTGGAGAAGGGGACAATTCTGGTTGCTGAAGATGAGGAGGCTGCCCGGTCGGTCATTCGGGCCGTCCTGGAGAAGGAAGGGTATCGGATGGTGGATGTGGAGGACGGGACAGAGGCTCTGAAACTCCTGAAGGACACTGGTTTTGAAGTGGATCTCCTCCTCACCGATATCGTCATGCCAGGACTCAGCGGAATCGAGTTAGCGGACCGGGCTCGGGTTTTCCGCCCGGGCATCCCGATCCTCTTCATGTCGGGGTATGTGGATGCACATCTCAGCAACCCGGACGAACCCTCCGGCCCCTTGAACCTGTTGGCCAAACCTTTCAGGGCATCGGAGCTGCGGGACAGGGTCCGGGAACTCTTGCCGGCCTCCGTACATCAAGGAGTGAGTTCCTGACGCAGATTCTCTCAACAACGCCGTCCCTTCAGCTCCGAACGCATACTCTGATCGATGCCCAGACCTCCTTTGTCCTTCGACGCAATCTTCTTCGACGCCGGAAATACTCTCGTTTTCGTCAATCCCTCGGTTCTCTTCCCCCTCTTCTCGGCGGCCGGGGCGGAGGTCGACGAGGTCCGCTTTTGGGAGGCTGAGTTCCAGGCCCGACTGGAGCTGGCCCGGACCGTCGAAAAGGGCGCTTCGGGAACCGAAGCCCATATCTGGAAGGTCTATTTCGAAACGCTCATTCTGGGCTGTGGAGTGCCGTTGCAGAGAGTCGAAGAGGTTGGGCGAGGGGTGAGGGAGGCCCATGCCCGAGGCGAGCTTTGGACCTATATCGATCCGGCGACACCGTCGGCGCTGGAGGCCTTGAAAAAACGAGGCTTTCGTCTGGCAGTGATCTCCAACGCCGACGGGCGGGTTGAGGGGCTCCTCGAGAAGGCTGGGATCCGACACCTCTTGGAGTTCGTCCTGGACTCACAACTGGAAGGGGTGGAGAAGCCCGATCCGGAGATCTTTCGGCGGGCGTGCCGCCGGATGGGGGTGGATCCTGCTCGGTCCCTTTACATCGGAGACCTCTACCCTGTGGACATCATCGGGGCCAGGGGAGCGGGCATGGAGGCCGTCCTGTTGGATCCGACCGGACGCCTGGATTACCCTGTGGACCGAATCCCCAACGTCGCGGCCCTCCCCGAATATCTCCGGGGTCGCTGACTCCGGCTTTCCCCTCTGCCGCCGGCCTTCCTATCTTCTAACACCTTTTCGGACCCAGCCCCACAAGGGACTGGCCAAAACACAACGAGAAACCGTCGACCAGGATCTCCGCCCAACGAGGGAAGGAGACCCGATTCTTTCGCCAGTAGGGAGCCAACCCATGCCTGAGGGAGATCCAAGGATCCGCGTTCTGGTGGCAAAACCCGGCTTGGATGGACATGATCGAGGGGCGAAGGGCATCGCCTCTGCCTTCCGCGATGCCGGATTCGAGGTGATCTATACCGGCCTCCACCAAACCCCAGAGATGATCGTGAGTGCGGCCGTTCAAGAAGACGTGGACGTGGTGGCCATGTCGGTCCTCTCCGGAGCCCATATGACCCTCTTCCCGCGGGTCAAGGAGCTCCTGGAGGAGGCTGGCGCCGGGGACATCCTCCTTACCGGCGGAGGCATCATCCCGGATGAGGACGGATCGGCGCTTCGCGAAAAGGGCATTGGGCGCCTGTTCGGACCCGGGACCCCCACCGGCGACGCGGTGGCGTATATCCGGGAATGGGCGGCCACTCGAGAAGCCGTCTAGGGTCGAGACCGGCGAAAGGCTCAAAATGACCGACAGACCGTCGGACAAGGAACCCCGGGCCAGAGGGCGGTTGGGAGAGTTGGCCCAGGACCTCCTGGAACTCCGCGAGAGGCTCAGGTTGGGCGGTGGTGAGACGCGGATTCAACGGCAGCACGATCAGGGGAAGCTGACGGCCCGGGAACGGATCGGACGGCTCCTCGATCCAAAAACCCCCTGGGTCGAGTTGGGTCTTCTCGTCGCACACGACCTCTATGGGGGGGAAGCACCTGCCGCGGGGGTGGTGACGGGGGTGGGGGTGGTGGAGGGGAGGGAGGCCGTAGTGGTGGCCAATGACGCGACGGTGAAGGCTGGATCCTGGTGGCCGGAGACCATCACCAAGATGCTCCGTGCCCAGGAAGTGGCCATGCGGTGCCGGATTCCCATCATCTATCTGGTGGATTCTGCTGGTGTGAACCTCCCCTACCAAGGTGGGGTCTTTCCCGGCCAGTATGGGGCGGCCAGGATCTTCTACTACAACTCCCTCATGCGCCGATATCTCAGGATCCCACAGATCTCGGCCGTCATGGGGCCCTGCATTGCCGGTGGGGCCTATCTACCTGCCCTCTCAGACGTAATCCTCATGGTGGAAGGGACCAGCTTCATGGGGCTGGGCGGACCCAACCTCGTAAAGGGCGCCACCGGGCGGTCCGTGGAACGAGAGGAGCTGGGGGGTGCCAGGGTCCATACTGAGATCTCCGCTGTGGCCCACTACATGGTTCCAGATGATGAGGCGTGCATAGGTCGCATTCGGGAGCTGATAAGGGAGTTGCCTGAGAGCAACTCGGGGCGAGCAGGCCTTGGCGTCTCAGAGCCTTGGGCATCCAGTGGGGAACCGTTCATCCCGCCAAAGCGTCCGCTGGAAGAGATCTACGAGATCCTCCCCGAAGACCACCGGCAACCCTATGAGATGCAGGAGCTGCTGGAGTGCCTCCTGGACGGGGACGGGCTCACGGAGTTCCAGCCCGGACATGCGGGTGAGATGATCTGCGGAACCGGGTTTATCTCGGGGATTCCGGTGGGTGTCATCGCCAACGCCCGGGGCATCATCAAGGATGATCGACCGGGACCTCCCCGGTTCGGGGGGATCGTCTATACCGAGAGTGCCAGGAAGGTGGCGTTTTTCATCGAGACCATGAACCGACACCGGAACCCGATCCTCTTCGTCCAGGATGTCTCAGGGTTCATGGTGGGAAAGGACGCCGAACATTCCGGGATCATCAGGGCCGGGGCCGAGTTCGTGGAAGCCATGTCCGTGGCCACCGTTCCCAAGCTCACCTTGACGGTGAACCATGCGTCGGGGGCGGGTTACTACGCCATGGCCGGTCAGGGATTCGATCCGGACTTCATCCTCTCCTTTCCCACCGGAAGAATGGGCGTCATGGAGGGAGAGAGTGCTATCATGGCCCTCTTCAGCAGCCAGCTTGATCGATTGAAAGAGGAGGGGAAGGTCCCCGACGAGGATTTGAGGACGAAGATGGACGAAGTACGGGAAGACTACGAGCGGCAGCTGGACGCTCGGTTTGCCGCTGCCCGTGGGTTCGTGGACGAGGTGGTCCTGCCGGAAGAGGTTCGAGACGCTCTGACCCTGCTCCTGCGGGCGGGCCTCCAGAACCCCGGACCCCACCTGGGTCCGTTTCAGCTGCCCTTCGATCCCTCTGCTCCTCCATCTCCCTTTCCGAAAGCGGGCTCTGAGTGAGGAAAGTCCCCCTCCGAATCGCCTCCGGGCAGGGTTTCTGGGGCGACGATCTGGATGCTCCCGTTCGGCAGGTCCAGGGAGGTCCCATCGACTATCTGATGATGGATTATCTGGCGGAAGTCACGATGTCCATCATGCAGAAACAACGAGATCGAGATCCCTCCGCCGGCTATGCCCGTGACTTTATCCCTCTCATGGGGCGGATGCTACCGGCGTTGGTGGAACGGGGCATTCGGGTGGTCACGAACGCAGGGGGAGTGAACCCCGTCGGGTGCGCGGAAGCCCTTCTGGAGGCTGCGGATCGAGCCGGTGTGGCCGGGGCGCTCCGAGTGGGGATCGTGATGGGGGACAACCTGGTGCCGCGGCTCGACGAGTTGTTGGACCAGGGACATCCCTTCATCAATATCGACTCCGGGGAAGGATTGGAGTTGGTCCGGGACAGGGTCCGGAGTGCCAATGTCTATATGGGTGCCAAACCCATCGTAGAGGCTCTCCGGAAAGGGGCCCAGGTGGTTCTAACGGGCCGGTGTGCCGATGCGGCTCTCACCTACGGCCCCATGATCCATGAGTTCGGATGGGATCTTAAGGATGTGGACCGCATCGCAGCCGGTGTGGTGGCTGGGCACATCAATGAGTGTGGGGCCCAGACCAGTGGGGGGAACACACTGGATGAGTGGTGGACCGTCCCGAATCTGGCTGAGGTCGGCTTCCCCATCATCGAAGCCGAGCCATCGGGGGAGTTTGTCGTGACCAAACACCCCGGCACCGGTGGGCGGGTGAGCCGCTCCACGGTTTCCGAGCAGATTGTCTACGAGGTGGGCGATCCCAGGGAATACATCACCCCAGATGTCGTGGCTGATTTCACTACCCTCCGCCTCGAAGACGAGGGTCCTGACCGCGTCCGGGTGGTTGGGGTCACGGGTCGGCCTGCCACCGACTTTCTGAAGGTCTCCATCGCCTACTCCGATGGGTACCGGGCTCTGGGAACTCTGGTTTACGCCTGGCCCGACGCTCCATCGAAAGCAAAGATGGCGGAGAAGATACTACGGGAAAGGATGGACCGTCTGGGCCTGCGCTTCGATCAAGTCCACGCCGAGCTTGTAGGCTGGAACGCCACCCACGGCCCCCTGGTGGGAGAGCCATCCCCTGACATCCCGGAGGTTCAGTTGCGGATCGGAGTCCGAAGCCAGGATCGGTGGGCCGTGGAGCGTTTCACCCGGGAGCTGGCACCCCTTGTCCTTACCGGCCCTCCTTCGGCTACCGGCTTTGCCGGGGGGCGCCCCCGCGTCCAGGAGGTTATGGCCTACTGGCCGGCGCTTATTCGTCGTGAAGCGGTGGAGCCCAACTTCGAGGTCCGGCTCCTGGGAGAGGGACCATGACCAAGGTCCAGTTGGTTCACCTCGCCCATGCACGATCGGGTGACAAGGGGAATCGGGCGAATGTAGGAATCATCGCCTACGATCCGGCTCACTATCCCCTCCTCAAAGAGGCCCTCACCCCACAACGCGTGAAGGAACACTTCGGCACCATGGTCCGCGGCCAGGTCGAGCGGTTCGAGCTCCCGAACCTGCACGCGTTGAACTTCCTGCTTCACGATGCCCTGGACGGAGGCGGCACTGTTTCCCTCCTGACGGACGCTCAAGCAAAAGTGACGGCCACCGCCTTCTTGCGGATGGAGATCGAGGTGCCCGAGTCGGTGGCGGAGGAGGTTCAGGGTCGGGGGCGAGTCCCCCCGGAGGTGCGGAAGGAACTCCTTTCCACCGGAGCGGCCGAGGCGGGCCTCGAGAGGTCTTCCGGATCCGCACCAGACCAACCAGGACCCTCTGCTCGCAAGACGAGGGGATCATGAACGACTCGGTTCTACAGGTCCAGGAAGAGAGTGGTGTCCTGACGCTCCGCTTGAACCGTCCCCAAAAGAGAAATGCCCTCAATGGCCTTCTGATTCAATCCCTCTCGGATGCGCTGGGAGAGGCGAAGGATCGGGAGAGCGTCCGGGTGATCCTCCTCAGGGGAGCCGGATCGGACTTCTGTGCAGGTGCCGATCTGGCGGAGCTGGAGGGAATGCTCGACAAAACCCCGGAAGCCAGCCTTGCAGACGCGCGCCGCCTCGGCGCCCTCTTTCTGGCCATGCGGAAGCACCCGAAGCCCATCCTGGCTGCGGTCCACGGCCGGGCCCTGGCCGGGGGATGCGGGCTGGCCTCCGCCTGCGACCTGGTTCTCGCCCGGGAGGACTCGGAGTTCGGATACCCGGAGGTTTTTCTCGGATTTGTTCCGGCCATGGTCATGGCCATTCTTCGGCGGAAGCTCACCGAGGGTAGGGCCTTCGACCTCGTGGCTACGGGGAAGCGAATTTCGGCCCAGGAAGGGCTGGCCATGGGTCTGGTCAATCGGGTGTATTCCGCTGCGGAGTTCGAGTCGATGGTCCAAGCCTTCGCCTCTGACCTGGTCAGCCGACCGCCATCGGCCCTCTCCCTCACCAAAGCCCTCTTGTACGAGCAGGGGGATCTCTCCATGGCCGAAGGCATTGAAAGAGGAGCCAGGGTGAATGTCCAGGCCCGACAGACCGACGCCTGCCGGGAGGGTGTGCGGGAATTCCTCGAGGGCAAACGAAGGGGAGGACGTTGATCTTCGCCAGGAGAGGGAAGCCGGGGCCGGATCCCTTCCTCCAAAGGAAGGTCCAGCTCTTTTTTCTGGGTGCCATCCTGGCCCTGGTCGGAATCGCCCTGGACTCTTCGCTCCTGGTGGGGGCAGCCATCCTGGTTCTGGTGACCGGTGTGGCCCTTCGCCTTCTGACAGGTCGGGGTGGGGTTGGCGAGGCCGGACCTTCGGAAGAGGAGGAGTCGGATGCACGCCAGGGAAGAGGGGCCGGTTGAGGGCTTGAAGAGCTGGAGGGTCTTCTTCCCTCTCCTTCTGCTCCACTTCGGCACCTGCTACCCACTCCTGGGTCAGGAGCCTCCCCCGCCCACCGGGTGGGAATTCACCGGCATCCCTGCGTTGAACTACGACTCGGACGAAGGGTTCGGGTACGGTGTCGTTCTTCAACTCTACGACTACGGGCAAGGGGGGCTCCTTCCATATCGCACGACCGTCCAACCCACACTCTTCTTCACCACAGAGGGGAGAAGAGAGTTGACGGTCTTCCTGGACGCTCCCCATCTGCCCGGAGGCTGGCGGGCCGGCATTTTCCTGGCCACGGAGAAACAGATCGCGACTCCCTACTATGGGCCCAGGAACGAGTCTGTTTATGAGCCTCGACTGGAGGAAGGGGAAGACCCCTTCTTCTACCGATTCGGGCGCGTGCGGAAGCTGGTGCAGGCGAATCTCCAACGGCCCATCGGGGAGCTTCCCCTGCGATTCCTGGTGGGGGCTCAGCTCTCCCACATCGAGGTGGACCCCACCCCCAAAAACGAAGGGACCACCCTCCTCCAGTTGGAGTTGGGGGCAGGGGGCCAGCCTCCCGAAGGAGCTTTGAACTCTCTTCGGGTCGGATTGATCTGGGACACTCGGGACCGGGAGAGTGGGCCGCAGTCGGGGGTTTGGTCGGAAGGGTTGGTGGAACGGGTGGCTGAGGGCCTGGGAAGTGGGCAAAGCTTCACACGTTGGACCGCCACCGACAGGCGCTATTTCACCTTGTTGCCCGGCCTGGTATTCGCCAACCGGTTCACGCTGCAGACCGTCACGGGGAACCCGCCCTTCTATGCTCTCAACTCGGTTCAGTCCTCCTTCAGGGGGCTGGAGGCTTTGGGAGGGGCGAAGAGTCTCCGGGGGGTCCTCCGGAATCGGTACCAGGGGGAGGGCGTCTTCTTCTGGAACGCTGAGCTCCGGTGGCGAGCCTGGGATTTGCGGGTGTTGGGAAGGGGGGCTCACCTGGCTTTCATCGGGTTTCTGGATTCCGGCCGGGTCTGGGAAAACGGGGTAGGGATCTCTTCGTTGCTGGCAGATCTGCATCATGGCGCCGGGGGCGGATTCCGGTTCGGGCTGGGCCCCAACTTCGTCATCGCTACAGATCTGGCGGGGTCCGAAGAGGCCGGGCTCCAGACCTATATCGGGTTGGGCTACCTCTTCTAGCCATCTGTTGACCGAACCCACCCAGCCATCCGGTCGCCCCCTCTCCGTCTTCATCTTCGGGGGGGGCCATTTCGCAAGATCTCTCTCGAGCTCTCCATCGGACGCTGGGATACACCCGATTCCGCCCCGGTCAGGAGGAGCTGGTCCAGGCCGTGCTGGACGGAAGAGACGCCTTGGGGATTCTCCCCACCGGAGGAGGTAAGAGTGTCTGTTTCCAGCTTCCGGCCTTCCTCCTCGATGGAATGGTCCTGGTGGTCAGCCCCCTGATCTCCCTCATGGAAGACCAGACGGGTCGGGCGCGGGCGGCGGGGTTGCGGGCGGACTTCTTGAGTTCCGGCATGCCGGCCTCGCAACGACTTGCCGTTGTGGATCGGGCCGCTGGCGGGGGAACCGATCTCCTCCTGGTAGCCCCGGAGCGTCTTCTGGTTCCCCGCTTCCGTGAGCTTCTCTCCCGTCTCCCGATCTCCGTTCTGGCAGTGGATGAGGCTCACTGCATCAGCCAGTGGGGACACGACTTCCGCCCGGCTTATCTCCGCATCGGAGAGGTGAAGGACCACCTTCCGGTCCCGGTCCTTGCTCTGACGGCCACTGCCACCCCTCGGGTCCGAAAGGAGATCGAGACCTCGCTTCGACTCCGGCGCCCTGTTCGAGTGGTGGGAAGCTTCGACCGGCCCAACCTGGCTTGGGAAGTTCGGAAATCGGCCAGCCATGGGCAGAAGATCCTAGACCTGAAGGAACTCTCGAGAGGCCGATCCGGTGCGACCATCGTCTACGCTTCGACCCGTCGCTCGGTGGAGGCCGTTCGGAGGGCACTGGCTTCCCGAGGAACCGGGGCGCTGGCCTATCATGCCGGCCTGTCATCTGCCCAGCGGAGCCGGGTCCAGGATCGGTTTTTGAACGATCCCGCACCCCTGGTGGTGGCAACCAACGCCTTTGGAATGGGGATTGATCGCTCTGACGTGCGGCTGGTGGCCCACTACCAGCTCCCGGGGAGCCTCGAGGCGTACTACCAGGAAGCCGGGCGAGCGGGGCGGGACGGGGAAACTGCCCGATGTGTCGGCCTCTGGGGCCCACGAGACCGCCAGATTCATGATGCCTTCCTTGCTCTGGCCCACCCCGCCGGGCGAGAGCTCCAGCGGGTATTCCGGTGGGCGAGGAGGACGCTGAAAAAGGACTCTCCGACTCGGGTCGAGCCGTCGGCGGTGGCGCGGGATATGGGCCTGAAGGGTGGAGAGGAGGCCGCATGGGCTCTCCTCAGCGCTTTGGCTCGAAGCGGAGTGTTGGTGGTTGAGGGAGAGCTGGTCACCCTCGTTGATCCGGAGGGGGAGCTCAACTTCCTCCGGGGCTTCCGGGAGGCTGCCGAGGCCCAGGTGGACTCGGTGGAGAGGTTCGCCCGGGAAACCCACTGCCGACGGCGGCACCTGCTCCGGTACTTCGGAGAAGATGCTCCTCAGGACCGATGTCACCGCTGCGACCGGTGTTTTTCCGAGGGACTCGGAGTTTCCGGTCCCTTCTCCTCCTTCTGGGGCCTTTTTGGCCGGATGAAGAGCCAGTAGCTTACGTCCCAGTGGCCAAAACCTTCGGCGGGCCCTCCGCCCCGCCTTCCCCTGAAGCGGACGGATCCATGGATCGCTATCTCAGCGCCGAACACCTCGGTGGACGGGACCGTCCGGGATCTTTGCGCCGACGGGCGGCAGCTTGTGA
>CBDUAX010000093.1:0-11147 GCA_965365235.1 uncultured bacterium | reverse complement strand
GAGGACGCCGATTGCCTGCGTGCCTCCCTTCCTTCCTTGGGGTTGGTGGCATTCGTCGCCAACGACTCGATCCTTCCACGGGAAAGCGGCGTCAGCCAGGAACCACTGCGTTCGGGGGGGGTGGTTCCCTTCCAATCTCCCCCCGGGATGAGGGTAGAGATCACCCTTCCGAATGTTGGTCGGGTGGTTGGGATGGGCATCCCGGCTGGGGTGACCCTCGTCGTCGGCGGGGGGTTCCACGGAAAGAGCACCCTCCTGAAGGCCCTGGAGCGGGGGGTGTACAACCATCGACCGGGGGACGGCCGAGAGAGGGTGGTGAGCCATGGGTCGACGGTGAAAATCCGTGCGGAAGACGGTCGGTCCGTCCGGGGGGTGGACATTTCACCCTTTATCGGAGGTCTGCCGAACGGTCAGGACACAACCTCTTTCGAGACCGCCAATGCATCCGGATCTACCAGCCAGGCGGCCAATATCGTAGAAGCGGTGGAGGCGGGTGCCCAGGTCCTCCTGGTCGATGAGGACACCGCAGCCACCAACTTTTTGATTCGGGACCGGCGGATGCAGGCCCTGATTCCCCGCGACAGGGAACCCATCACCCCGTATGTGGATCGGGTAAGAGACCTCTACGAGGTCCACGGCGTCAGCTCCGTCCTCGTGCTGGGGGGGAGCGGGGACTACCTGGAAGTGGCTGATACGGTCATCGCACTGAAGGACTACCAGACTGTGGACGTCACTCAGGAAGCCCGGGATGTGGCGGAGTCCCTTCCGACGGGTCGGACCCCCGAGGGGGGTGCGGAGATGCCAGAAATCCGGGAACGAATCCCTCTCCCCTCCTCCCTGGACCCCCGGAGGGGTCGGAGAGAGGAGAGCTTGCGGGTGTTGGGGACGAACCAGATCACGGTGGGACGGGAGGTGATAGATCTCTCGGGTGTGGAACAGATCGTCTCCCAGGCTCAACTACGGGCTTTGGGAGACGCTCTTCTTCTGGCGTGGAGGGAACTATTGGATGGTCGTCGAAGCCTCCCTGAGATCCTGGATCAGGTGGAGGCGAGGATCGACGCGGAAGGACTCGACGTTCTGGATCCTAGAAAGGTGGGGAACCTGGCGGAATTTCGCAGATTCGAGTTAGCCGCGGCCCTGAATCGGGTACGCACTCTGGTGATGGCACCAGCCCAGGAGGAATAGACAACCTCCAGGGCACGGGAAGGGGCTGGAACCCGCCTTCCGGATTCCAGCCCCCCACCTTCGTGCCGTTGGTGCTTCTACCCTTCGTCCTCGGTCACATACCCGCCTTCCTTGAGGAGCTCCCGGAGCCGTGGTTCACGGTCGGGGAGGGTGGTGCGGGCTACTTCTCTGGCAAATCGAATTCGGTCCTCTTCCGAGACCTTGTCCAGGATCGCGATGGGTGCGCCATAACGGAGTAGAATCCGCTTGGCATCCACAGCCACAGAATCGTTCACTGAACCCCCTTGCATCGTGAGGTGGACCGTGGGCTGGAAACGTATAATGTTAGCGGATTTAGAGGGATTTTCCAACGTCCCCTCCCGCTACAGTGCACCGGGAGAAACCCCCGCCTGGGAGACGAACGAAGCATGAGGACCTACCTCCGGTCATACCTCATTTGGGTCCTCCTCCCGGTTGGGATGGCCAGTCTGGGTGTCTTTCACTTCGCGGCGGAAGAGCCGAAGAACCAGGACTCGGCATCGCTGCATAGAATGGCCGGAGTGGCCCGGTTCCTCCTTAGAGAAGAGATGGGGAAGCGGGCCGGGGAGATTGCCGAGTCCGCTCCTCTCCTGGAGAGCCCCGATCCCGGAACTCCGGTGCTCCAGGCCGCTCTTCGGGGAGACACGGTGGCCGCGCTGGGGTTGGCCGGTCCGGACCTGGTCCTCTCTGTGGCCCTTGCCATTCCAGGAGATCAGGGCGCGACCCAGGTAAAGGCCATGACCCAACCGTTCCAGCCGACGTCCCTCACGCGATTTCAAGGCCGGACCGGGCTCTCCGCCGCTCTCTTCCTCCGGCGGGCCGTGGTCGCGTCGGCTCCCCCGAGGTTCACACCCACCGTCCTCCAAGCTTCAGGGTCCGGAGCCCTGGTTCCCTCGGAACCCCAGGGGCAGCTCCTCCTGCCTCTGGCACCGACCGGTGAAGGCCCTCCTCCGGTCCAAATCCTCATAGAGGCTCGGGCCGGGGGGGAGGGTGGAGGCAGGCTCCTCCCACCCATCCTCATTCTCCTGCTCCCACTCCTTTCGGCAATCGGATGTGTACTGTTCCTCACTCAGTCCAGCGGTTGGGCCGACACCCGAAAGGGGGCTTTCCCCCTTCTGGCCCTGGCATGTCTTCCCTGGGGGGCCTTGGTAGCTCTTTCCCTCGGGGCCCAGCGGGGGAATCAAACCCGGGGGGACGAGGTCCTGGGCAGGGACCTGATGCAATCCGTGGCCCTTCTCCAGGACGGATCGAGAGGGGCCGAGTGGGAAAGGCTTTCTGAGGAGTCCGGATTCGAGGTCATTCAGCGGGGCCCGGAATCCTCAGTATTCGCCACTTTTGAGAACGAAACCCTCCGTCAAATAGCCCTTTCAGAGCCCCCTCCTCCCTCGGACGTGCCAACCCAAGGGGAGATCGAATCCGAGGGCGAACGATGGGCATATGCGGCTTCCTCAACCGGCCCGAGCACATTCCTCATGCTCCTTGCCCGTGAAGAGCCGGCAGGGGTCCGACGGGTGGCACTGCTCCTTCTCGGAGTCGCCGGGTTGTCTGGACTGGCCTTCACAGCTTCCAGGCCAGGAAGTCGGGAAGCTACCTGACCCTTTTTCTTTTGCCCAAAACCCCACCTCTGGTCATCTTTGTTTGACATTGTCCTGGGGCGTGGCCAGAGGCTCCCCTCCCCATCACACGTTCGGGACGTCAAGGAATGGCCGAAGACAGCACTGGCCTCTCGCGCTCCGTAGAGGACTACCTCAAGGCCATCTATTCCCTTTGTGCTGAGGAACCGGTCGCCTCCACTTCCTCCATTGCCGAAGCACTGGAGGTTCAGCCGGCTTCTGTCACCGGAATGGTGAAACGGCTGGCCGAATCGGGATTCCTGGAGCATGTCCCCTACCGGGGCGTACAGCTGACCGAGGCTGGGAACCGAGCGGCACTCAGGATCCTGAGGCGGCACAGGATTTTGGAAACCTACCTCACGGTACGCCTTGGGTTTCCCTGGGAGGACGTCCACCGTGAAGCCGAGCGGCTCGAGCACGCCGCTTCGGACCAGCTCATCGAACGGATGGCCTCCGCCCTCCAGGACCCCAGTCATGATCCCCACGGGGCCCCGATCCCCACACCCGCCGGAGAGATCGAAGCCACCGATTCCGTCACCCTCGGCGAGCTCTCCTCGGGCGACGAAGCTCACATCCGAGCGGTCCGGGACGATGATGCCGAATTGTTGAAGGGCGCGGAGACGGCAGGACTCATACCTGGCACGCGAGTCCAGGTCGTAAGCAGGGACCGAAGCCGCCGGGTGATGGCGGTGGAGGTCGGAGACGGGGACGGCGCAAAGGTCGAAGTTCCCCTTGATCTGGCCTTCCGCGTCTACGTGGTCCCACTTCAGACGTTCGGCCGGAGTTTCCCATGACGGAGAGGATCCTCATCGGCGTCGCCGGAGGAAGCGGATCGGGGAAGACCACAGTGGTGGAGGAAATCCTCCGAAGCCTGCGCCCTTTCCAGGTTTCCATCATCCACCATGACGCGTACTACCGGGACCTGGCCGACCGCCCCTTCGAGGAACGGGCCGAGGTGAACTTCGACCACCCCGACGCGCTGGAAACGGAGCTGTTGGTGGAGCACCTCACCAGCCTCCGAGCCGGGAGCGCCGTAGACGTCCCGGTCTACGACTTCTCCACGCATACCAGGACCGACCGGGTTCAGGCCGTTGAGGCTACCGGAGTCATCATCGTCGACGGAATCCTGGTGCTGGCAGAGCCAAGGCTCAGAGATCTCCTGGACATCAAGGTCTTCGTGGACACCGACCCGGATATCCGTTTCATCCGGAGGTTACGGAGGGACATGAGGGAGCGGGGCCGCTCACTCGAGTCCGTTGTGGAGCAGTACCTGAATACGGTCCGGCCCATGCATCTGGCGTTCGTGGAAGGAAGCCGGGCGTACGCCGATATCATCATCCCGGAAGGAGGGCGGAACCAGGTGGCTATCGACCTTCTGGTCTCTCGCCTTCGGATGGTTGGGGACTCCCGGAATCCTTCTTGATGGGGGTGAGGGGGTCCTCCCAGGGGATGAAGTTGGCGGCGGAGAAAACGCCCTACGGCGTTATCAACGCCTTTGTAACGCGGAGTGCCTCCACATCGGCCAAGGCCTCATTGGCCTGCTCCAACGAATACCGTTTTCCGACAATGTTCTGAAGGGGCAGGGCCTCGGAATGCCGGGCCAGGAGCGTGAGGGCACGGGTGAGGTGGTGGAAGCCCGTG
This sequence comes from uncultured bacterium, assembly GCA_965365235.1. Lineage (GTDB taxonomy): Bacteria > Gemmatimonadota > Gemmatimonadetes > Longimicrobiales > Gaopeijiaceae > CBDUAX01. The sequence goes on along the minus strand of CBDUAX010000093.1, from coordinate 6,690 downwards.
CCCCACTGGCCCAGCACCTCGGCGTGTTTCCTGTTGACATCCAGATGAGGGTTCACCGGGACGGAGCCCACGTCGGAATAGTGCCCCACGATGACGTACTTCCCCCCGTCCCGCATCAGGTCCAACCCTTCCGGGATGGCGCTCGGATGCCCCGCCGCCTCGATCACCACGTCCACGCCTCGCCCACCTGTCAGGTCCAGGATCTTCTCTTTTCTTTCTTCCGGTGTCGTGCCGGCAAGGTCAAAGGTTTCATCCACTCCAAAACTCCGGCCGAGGGCCAGGCGCCCTTCGGGTGCTCCGATCATGAATACGGCGGAGGCCCCTCCCAACCCCGCGAACGCCGCTGCGGAGAGCCCCACCGGGCCCGCGCCCTGAACCAGAACCGTATCGCCCAACTGCATCTGGCTTCGGTCCATGGCAGCAAAGCCGGTAAAGAGCCCGCACCCGCCGCCGATGACCTGATCCGCCGTCACCCCCTGGGGGATCCTGAACACCTTCACACCGGGCTTGAGGTAGATCCTCTCCGCCCACCCGCCCAGAAGCCCATCCTTGGCGGAATAGGTGATGCCGTAGACCCTCCGGCTGGGACACCGATTGGGTTGGCGAGCCACCAGGCAGTGATAGCAGGACCAGCAGGTCTCATGGACGTCGTAGAAGGTCACCACGTCCCCGGGGCTCAGGGGGTTCCCCAGGGCGTCGGTATCGACACCCGGCGCCTCAAGGACACGGCCCACGCTCACGTGTCCGGGGATGATGGGGTAGGGTACGCCCCCCAGTTGACCGTGAAGAAGATGGACATCGGTGCCGCAGACCTCACTGGCCACCGTCTCCAGAAGGATCGAACCCGGTTCCAGAACCGGGTCCTCCAACTCCCACATCTCCACTGGAGCATGGGGAGCAACCATAACCGCCGCCTTTACGCTCATGGGGAGAGAAGGTAGGGAGTGGTCGGATGGGGGGCGAGGGGGAGGGATCGATCTCGGAAGAAATCAGGACGGGACGTTTCAGCTGAAACGTTTTTGGGGGACGTCTGGGGAATCGGGATTGGGCCACAGGGTCCCGCAGGGGATGGCTGGCCCTTCCTCTGACTTCAGCCAGACAGCCCCTCCTTCCTCCCAACGTCCCATCCAGCTATGGACGGTTTTCTGGCCAGCCCCTTCGATCTTTTTCCGGATCTACCTCGCTCGCCCCTCTAGATCTGGCTGTCTTCCCCTATCCCTATCCCGCTTTGGGGCTTCCATGTCCTGTTGCCTTTTGAGGGCTCCACGTCATTCAGACGGGCCTCCAGGGAGTCCAAAAACCGCCCCTTATATTTCGGTGTCTATTCGGTATGTCCTTGCAGCACTCTTTTCTTCGGAGGCCTGTTCCATGGTCCGCTTCGCAGCCTACGTGGCCCCACTCAAAACATCGGGTCTCCTGCTCCGGGAGATGGCTCCACTGGCCTATGGGCATGAGGGTCGAGAGGACTTCCGGTGGGGGCGGCAGACTCTCCCCGATCCCACCCTCGATCCCTTCCAAGACGCCGAGTCCCTGGAGGCACTGGAAGACGAGATCGCCACACTTGCTGCCCATATCCATGCCGCCACGCACCGACTCCTGACCCTCATCGCTGAGTTCGACCACCGCAGGGGTTGGGAACAGGGAGGCCACCGGAGTTGTGCCCACTGGTTGTCCTTCCGAACCGGCATCGACCTGGGTGCGGCCCGTGAGAAGGTCCGGACCGCTCGGGTCCTGAAGAACCTCCCCCAGACCAGTGCCTCCATGGCCCGGGGCGAGTTGTCCTTCTCTCAGCTCCGGGCCCTGAGCCGTGTGGCCACGGCCTCCAACGAGGGTGAACTCCTGGAGCTGGCCCGCGGGTGCACCACCGCCCAGTTGGAGCGGATGGTCCGGGCCTTTCGGCGGGGGAGCACCGAAGACGAGGCGACGCTGGAAGAGAGACGCCACCAGATGCGCTCCCTCTCTGTGTTCCCCGACGAGGAGGGGATGTATGTGGTAAAGGGACGGCTACCGGCTGAAGTGGGAGCCCTTCTCATGCGGGCCGTGGAGGCCGCAAGTGATGCCCTGTACCGGGAGGAGCGGAGCCTGAAGCCCGTGGTCCAGGACGTACGGTCCGAAGCCACGGAAGCGAAGGCCCCCGGAGACGAAGGGGGATGGCCCTCCGAGATGGAGGGTGAGTCAGAGACGGTGGCAGCCCAGCGCAGGGCCGATGCCCTTGGGCTGCTGGCCGAACGGGCCTTGGCGGTTGGGTTCGGACACGGGTCCAAAGGGGGTGGTGAAGCGGGAGGAGCCCCTGCCCCCATCAGCGGCACTCGGGCTGAGCGCTTCCTGGTCATGCTCCATGTGGAGGCGGAGACCCTGCTGGATGGGGCCGAGGAGGGGGAGAGGAGTGGGGAGGGGACGGGGAAGGCCCTCGGCGGAAGTCAGGGGGGGGGTCGTTCAGAACTGGAAGACGGCACACGCGTTTCAGCTGAAACGTCTCGACGCCTTTCCTGCGACGCCGGCTTGGTCCGGATCGGACATGGCCTGGACGGTTCGGTCCAGGGGGCAGGGCGCAGGACCCGGACCGTACCGCCCTCCCTGCGTCGGGCCCTGGAGGCACGAGACCAGGGCTGTCGCTTTCCCGGCTGCGGACTCCGCTTTACCGACGGCCATCATGTGAGGCACTGGGCCGATGGCGGAGAGACGACCCTGAAAAACCTGGTTCTCCTCTGCCGCTTTCATCATCGGCTGGTCCACGAGGGGGGATGGCAGGTGGGGTGGTGGGGTGTTGGCCATCCGGTGTTCTTCGACCTAAGGGGAGGGACTCATTTCGAGGGAAGGTGGCCGGGGCGAGAAGAGGGAGAAGCTTCAACCTCGCGGCGGGAGCCAAAGGCAGGAGGGCTCGGCGATACCCATGGGGCTGGGGACCGGGCCGACCCTGAGAAGACGTTGGACCCGGTCACGGCCTTGACCGAAGAGAACTACAGGCAAGGCGTTCGACCTCATGCCCGCACCACCGGCGCACGGTGGAAGACCGAAGCCGACATCCCCGACCAAACCTACTTCCGGGCTCTGGAAGCGCTGAGTGAAGGGCTGCCGTGAGTCGGGGGTGGGAGCGGGCCATTGAACCCCAGGGGGAAGACGCGCCGTGAGGTGGGGATGGGAGCGGGGCATGGAAGCCCCGGGGGAAGGGGTGCCGTGTGTTGGGGATCCGGGTTTCCGCGAAGCCTTGGATAAGGGCTTACCGTGAGACAGTGGGTCGGGGCGTGCCAGGCCAAGCCGGCCGCCGGATTGTGGCCTCAGGCCCCCCTCAGTCCGACTCCTCCAGGCAAGAAGGCACACCGTTCCCAGGCTCCCCTCCCACCACCCGGATGATCTTCCGGACCACACCAGCCAGGACCCCCACGCCGTCCCCCCGAAGTGAAGGCACCCGAACGGCTCCGGAAGGATTAAATCCCCCCCCTCTGACCCAGTTGATGAAGTTCCGCTCCAACGCCGACATGACGATCTGGGCCTCCGTCCCAGGAGGGAGCCCCTCCTGGAGGGCTAACGCCAGCTCCCGATCCAGGTCGAATCGGTCGAATACGCCAAATTCCTGTGGGAAAACCATAGTGGTGTCGGTCTCGGAAACGGAAAGGCCCAGGAGGGTTACCGAATCATCCTCGATGGCGATCCCCGCCTGACCCAAGGAGGCGCGAAGGCCCGAGATGTGAGTCTCCCCACTGTAGGCCCAGGCTCCCTCGGAGCGGGTCCAAAGAACCTCAATGGACTCCCCTGGGGGGAGGGCGCAGACCTCGGCGGCAGCGGGGTGAATCAGCTCGAAGGCCCCGGGAAGGACCATTCCCCCCTCCAGGGACTGGCCATCGGCCGTAGAAATCTGCACCTCCACCCGATCGCCCGGTTGAAGGGATCCATCCTCAAAAACCGCTGCCTTGAAGCAAGATCCCTCCAAAGCTTCCACAAGATCTGACTCCAGGCAGTCGCCCTTCCCGGTGGGAAGGAATGGGATAACCAGACCTTCCGGACCCTCGATCCGTATCGAAGCCAAATCCAGATCGGATGGGCCTTCAGCCCCCAACGTCCACTGGAGAAAGGCGGTCAGTTCATCCTGCCCATCCCCGACCTCGAGGTACACTTCTGCCACAAGCACATTCTCCGGTTGGGTCAGAGATGTCTCCTCCAATTCGCAACCGGCGAGAAGACCCGCCAGAGCAAGAAGGCCAACCTTGATCCTGGGCATCAGAACGACACCTCCACACCCAGCGTCGGGAGGAAGGGGAACATGGAAATCCCCGTCCGCACCGGAGGTGATTGGGAGTATTCGAAGAAGTAAAAGAGGACATTCTTCCGGTTATAGAGGTTCAGGACGCTCAGGTAGGGTGTCACCCGACCCCAGGATGGATTGAGGGTCCAACGAAAGCTTACGTCCAACCGATGGCGTGCCGGATAGCGGGCCTGATTCCGGTCCCCCAGGACCACCCCGTACAGTCCTTCCTCCTCCCCGTCCTCTCCTTCATCTGATCCGGGTCCGGGCTCTTCTTCCCACGCCAATCCGATCCCGGGAATTGCCGTGGGAGAGAGGTAGACATAGCTGCCCAGTGGGCGGGTGTAGGGGAGGCCGGTCCCGAAGTTCCAGCGCAGACTGAATTCCAGGCCCGCACGGAGTTCCCGCTGGAGAACCAGATCGATGTCCACCCGCCGGTCGAAGATGGGGGGATACTCGACCTCAGGGGGCGGCACCAATCCGGACTGGAAATCGGGGAAGGTTCGGGTGGCCCTCAGCCAGGAAAGGGACAACCACCCCGTGGTCCGGCCCCGAGAGCGCCGAATGAAAAGATCCGCTCCGTATGAGGATCCACGGCCAGGGAGGTAATCGTCGCCGTCGTCATTGGGGTTGTCAGCGAAGTTCAACGTCACAATCCCGTCGAACGATCGGTAATACGCCTCCAGGGAAGTAAACCAACCCTCCCGGGGGTATCCCTCGAGCCCTACCTGGATCTGGTCCGAAACCACATGAGGGGCCCGTTCACCAGAGAGAATCCAGGTATCCAGCCCCAGGGGAAGCTCCTCGTCGCGGATGGAATGAAGGAACTGGGTGTAACGTCCGGTAGATCCCTTCAAGGCCCATTGGGTCCCAGCCAAAAAGCGCTTTGCCGAGACCCTGGGAGAAAGCTCAAAAACCGGATCCCCTTGCCGCGGGGACCAGTGGTCCGCTCGGACACCGGCCTCCAGGAGCCAGTTCGGGGAAGGTTTCCACTGACTCTGGAGATACCCAAAAAGCTCAGTGCCCCGGCCATCGCCGCGAAAGAACTCTGTTCCCCCGGTGGAAACCAGAGTGTTCTCCGAGAGCCTCTTCGCCCCCGTCCCTGTGGCCAGAATCAGGTAGGGCGTCGGCCTCACCTCCACATCGACCTCGACACTAGCCTGATCGATCTCGCTGAAAAACTCCGTATCGTCGAAGTCGGGGAAGGAGAGCCCGGACGAAAATCCGGAGTATCCGGCCCGGAACTCCCACCAACCCCCATCGGAGCGGGGGTGGGTGAATCGGGCTCCCAACACATCGTTCCCCCAGTCCCAATCGATGCGAAGTGGGAAGTCTTCCGACTCGAGGTTCGTGAGGGCCAGGACGTCCCGGCCGGTATAGGCCGTGATCCCCAGCCGATCCCCTCCCCTGGTCCATCCCTCGAAAACGGCCTGTAGGTCCGTGAGGTGGTAGGGGAAGTCGAAGGCGGGTTTCAGCACCTGATCGAAGTAGGACCGACGGCCGGAGATCCTCCAGCTTGCCTCCTGGAGCCCCATCCGGTCCTTCCAACTGGTCGGGAGGCCCGCACCCAGGGCCAATCGCGTAGCCAGAAGCGACACACCCCCGGCGGAATGAAAGTCCCCCTCCCCTGCATCGGATTGAATGTCCAGGACACTGGACACGCGACCGCCGAAACGGGCCGGAAACCCTCCCGACTGGAGCTCGGCCCGTTCGATCATGTCTCCATTGAAAATGGAGAAAAAACCACCCAGGTGGGTTGGGTTGAATACGGGTTGGCCATCGAGGAGGATGAGGTTCTGATCGGCGGATCCTCCCCGGACGTTGAACGCCGAGGAGAAGTCCGAGGTGGTTACCACGCCGGGTAGGACCTCGACGGCCCGAAGGGGATCGGCTTCGGCAAGCCCGGGGATGGCTTTGATTTCTTTCCCAACCAGGTCCCGGACGGTGACCCCGGCCTCCTCCTCGAATCTGACCCTCTCCCGACTCCGCTCGGCCTCCACGGCGATCCCCTCCAATACCACCGCCGCCGTCACGAGGTCGAAGTCCACCGTCACTCGCTGGCCCGGAAGAACCTCCATCTCCTGACTTTGAGTTTCGAACCCTAGTCGGCCGGCCTCGACCCGATAAGCACCCGGGGGAAGAGGTTCGATGTGGAAAAATCCCAACTCGTCGGTCTCAGCGGCTCGTAGTGGATCCTCGGACCCCGGGTTGTACAACCGAACCAGAACCCCCGGCACCGGAATCCCTTCGTCATCTCGGATTCGACCTTGGAGAGATCCGGGCTGGGTGGTTTGGGAGTGGGCTGTCCCCGCGAATCCAGCCAGGACAACCGTTCACGGTGTTGGTGGCCAAGGTGAGACTGCGTCGGAAACGGATACCGGCCATCAAAACCTCCATTGGTGATTGACAAAGGCTACAGTATCGGAATTGTGCAGTTGGCGGAGTCC
>CBDUAX010000092.1:0-11166 GCA_965365235.1 uncultured bacterium | reverse complement strand
ATGGAGAGAGAAGAAGGAATGGCGATCTCGGCCTGGACCATGCGGAGAGGAACCTCCCATCCACTCCCCACCACTCTCCAGAAAACTTCATTGGCACCGTTCACTTCCCGGAGGGCGGCATAGATGTCGTACTCCAGGACGAAGGTTACCCTTCCCGAAGTCGGAGGGAACTCCCAGCGCACCCTCCAGCGGCCATCCTCTTCTTCCTGCTCTATCCGACTGATGACCACGTCGGTGCTCTGGACGGTCACGGTGCCGATCCCGTCGCTATTCGAAGAGGGGATGTCCCGTTCGGCGAAGGTGAAGGTGCCGGCCTGGAAGTCATAGGTAATGGACTCACGGATGCGGTACGATCCATCGGCCCGCAGTTCCAGGCGAGCCTGGAGGTCGGCGATATCGTAGACCTTTTCCTGGGCGCTGAGAGCGGGTCCGGAAAAGGTGGACGTGGCAAGAACGCAGGCAACGGCGTGAATCAGTGTCAGTCGGGACCTTGGCATAGTGATCTGGATTGCGTGGGTGGATGGCGTGGGCATCACCAGAGAACCTCGAGTCATAAAATCCATCCTAGACCCGAATCATGCAGTGTGCCAGTGGAGCAAACAGGTGAGAGCGGAGTCCCGTCTGCAGGGGTCGAAGGTGGCGGGGATCTGCGAGGCCTTCCGCCACATCAGACCCTCCTCCTCACCCTTCCCCACACCACCAGCCTATCCCAGGTTGCCCGGCACCCTCACGGTTCATAGGGTCCAGAAATTCCCTATCCTTACCCCGGTGGTGGCTTTCTCTTTCAGTGTAAGAAATCCCAGTCTTCTCGGGGCGTTTTAAGACGCACCTTTCTCGAGTGCTTGTTGATTCCTTAACCGCATAATAACTATGCCTCTGGTGGCCCACCGGGCTGGAACGGGCGGTCTCTCCCTCACCGGAAGCACTCCAAATGTCTGAATCTACCTCTGAGCCGCCGGATCATCCGGGCCAGATCGGCCCCTACAAACTCATTGAACTCCTGGGCGAGGGCGGGATGGGCGAGGTGTGGCTGGCTGAACAGTCTAAGCCGGTGCACCGGAGAGTCGCGCTCAAGGTCATCAAGCTAGGGATGGACACGAAGCAGGTAGTGGCGCGCTTCGAAGCGGAACGGCAAGCCCTGGCCGTGATGGACCACCCCGGGATCGCCCAGGTTTTCGATGGAGGCGCCACGGAAGAGGGTCGCCCCTACTTCGTCATGGAACTGGTGCGGGGAGTTTCAATCCACGAGTACTGCGACACCCATCGCCTCTCCACCGAGGAGCGCATACGGCTTTTCGTGGGCCTGTGCCATGCAGTTCAACACGCCCATCAGAAAGGCGTAGTCCACCGCGACCTGAAACCATCCAATGTCCTCGTGGCGGTCAAAGAGAACGAACCGGTAGTCAAGGTCATCGACTTCGGAATTGCCAAGGCCCTCGGTTACGAGCTCACCGACCGGACACTGGTTACCCGCATGGGCCAGATCGTAGGAACACCAGAATACATGAGTCCCGAGCAAGCGGAGATGTCCGGTCTGGACGTGGACACCCGGACCGATGTCTACGCACTGGGTGTGATCCTCTATGAGCTCCTGGTGGGGGCGCTGCCCTTCGACTTTTCGGCCAAGGCCGATGAGGCGATCCGTCACGCCATCCGGGAAACGGAGGTACCTCGTCCCAGCACGAAGCTCACAAGCCTCGAGGGAGCACGGGATACCATCGCGCGATGCCGGCGAACCACCGTGGAGGCACTTCGACGGGAGCTCAGGAGCGACCTGGACTGGATCATCCTCAAAGCCATGGAGAAGGACCGGACCCGGAGGTACGACACGGCAAATGGATTGGCCTTGGATCTCGAGCGGCATCTCCTCCATGAGCCCGTGTTGGCCCGGGCGCCTTCGACCCGGTACCGAGTCGCCAAGTTCGTGCGGCGGCACCGACTTGGCGTCGCCGCCGGAGGGGCCATCGCAGTGGCCCTGATCTTGGGGGTAAGCCTGGCCACCGTGGGAATGGTTCGGGCTCAGCGGGCGGAACGCCGGGCGGAAGCCGAGGCGGAAGCAGCGCGGCAGGTCTCTGATTTCCTGGTCGAACTGTTCGAGGTGAACGATCCGTCCGAAGCCAGGGGGAACAGTATCACAGCCAGAGAGATCCTGGACCGGGGGGCGGAACGGATCGAGGGGGAGTTGGCGGATCAACCGGCACTACAGGGTCGGATGATGCAGGTCATGGGAGGGGTGTTCAGGAGCCTGGGGCTCTACACCGAAGCCGAGCGCCTCACCCTTCAGAGCCTCGAGGTGCGACGAAGGGAGCTGGGTGACCTCCACCCCGATCTGGCGGCCAGCCTTCACGAGCTCGCTTGGCTCTATCGAGCCCAGTGGAGGCTGGATGAGGCCCTGCCTTTGGCCGAAGAGGCGGCCGAGATCCGGCAAATGGCCTTGGGCCCCAGGAATCCTGAGTATGCCACCACCCTGCAGCTCTTGGGCATGGTCCAACGGGATCGGGGGGACTTTGAAATCGCAACCCAGAACCTGGAGCGCTCCCTGGAGATCCGAGAGACGGTTCTCGGACCGGAGCACCTCGCCGTTTCCATGAGTCTCTATCACCTGGGGTGGCTCTTTTTCAGATCAGGCGACTACGAACGTGCGAGAGGGTACTATGAGCGGGCGTGTCCCATCATGGAGAGGGAGCTTGGGCAAGGCGCCTATGAGTTGGGCTGGTGCCTGAACGACCTTGGGATCGTACTCGACAACCTCGGGGAGAGGGAATCGGCCCTGACTCATTTCCAAGGGGCCCTGGAGGTGTTCGAGACCGTCCTCCCCCCGGAACACCCCAGCCTGGGTACTCTCCTCAACAACATGGGCGCGCTGTTTTGGAGAATGGGAGAATTCGAGGCTGCGAACCTCCACTACGAGCGGGCCCTGGCGATCCGGGAAGCGTCTTTGGGACCCGAAAGCCCCCTCACCGCTGAGACGCTCTCCAACCTGGGTCTCGTGAAGCAGAGCTCCGAGGAATACGCCGAGGCCCGTCGATATTACGCCCGGGCCCTGGAAATCACGGAGGGGTTGTTTGGCCCGGAGTCCATGGAGGTTACGGGGCCCCTGAATAATCTCGGGTTCCTCCTCCGCTACATCGGAGATTTCGATGAGGCCGAGACGGCCCTGACCCGGTCGGTTCGCATTCAAGAAGAGGCCGTCGGCCCGACGCATCCTGATCTGATTCCCGAACTCTCGAACCTCGGGTTCCTTTTTCGGAACCGGGGACAACCCGATCGGGCGATTCCCTTCTTCCAGCGAGCCGTGGAGATTGGAGCCAGTACTTGGGGTGCGGATAATCTTCAACTCCGGGGACCGCTCCTGCACCTGGCTGCCGCGTTGACCGATGAGGGTGAGTTCGAAGGGGCTCTCACTGTTTTGGAACGGGCGGCGCAGGTCGGAACAGGGCAACCGGACTCCAGTCCAGACATCGCCTGGAATCTCGCCTGGGAGGAGGGGAGGGCTCTCCACGGTCTTGGGAGGTTGGAGGAGGCCGATACCCACTTCCAAGGCGCTCTGGCCATTCTGGCAGGGGAGGAGGGAGAGGAGAGCGGTGAACACGCCGCGCTCCTGGCTCGGTATTGGTCTCTGATGGGAGACAGAGTCCAGGGGATGTACTGGTTTGAAGAGGCGCTTCGGCGAGGCTTCCGAAAGGCCGAGATGCTTCGAGAGCCCGAACTCGAATTGCTCCGAAGTCATCCAGACTATGAAGCGTTGGCGAACCAGATCAGCGCGGCTTTGCGGCGATGATCGGGCGCGGGGGAAACTGCCCTCCAGACCGAGCATGGCACCAACACCATCTAGGCCTCCCAATTTCGCAGGGCATCTATCCTGGCACCGTGGTGTGGATCCCTCTCCTTGCTCCCACCGTGGACGGGACCCATAGTTTCCTCGATGGCCGAACGGGTTGAAGCCGGGACTCCCTTTTTTCTATCGCTGGAAACCAGATGACGAAGCGCCCAACGGCAGTGACAGTCATTGGATGGTTCTGGAGGGTGGGAGGGGTGGCTGGGATGGTTGTCGCTCTCCCTTTTTCACTCTGGGGTCAGAGGTTCTTCGGCCAGTACTGGGCAGATGCGGTTCTGCGCCTTGGTCCCACAGCGCTATTCCTGTGGACCTTCCTTTCATCCCTTCTTTGTCTGGTTTTCGGGAAGGGGATTCTGAAGGGTCGAAACTGGGCCCGCATGATGAGCCTGGCCTACTGCCTTGCCGCGATTTTGGTGACCGGTGTGTTGTACAAAGGCCACCCGCTTCTTTGGCCAAACCTCATTTTGAACTTGGGTTTCACCGCGGTCATGGGGTATTTCCTGTTTCGCCCGTCCTCGAATGCCTTCTTCGAGAAGGACGGGGCCTAGCCGGTGCCCGACCACAGGCTCGCTGATGCCGGGGCGAAGCCACCATCGAACGTCGCAGACTCGACCGACTCCTGATGAACACTGGCCCGAGAACCGTATATTCTCGTAGGCACCCCCTATCCCCCTGTTCGGAGAGACCATGAGTATCGGCAAGATCCTGAAGAGGATCCTTCTCGGAGTTGCACTCATCGGAGCCGCCTACACCTACTCATGCGGCTCGACCTACATCCCACCCGGTACGCAGGGCGTCAGAGAACTCAAGCAACAGATGCCCTGGAGAGCCGCGGGGTACTCGCCCGGTACCCTTGGGCCTGGAAGGCATTTCAAGATCCCCATCGTCGAGAAGATTCACAAACTGCCCGCGGAACAACAGGTGCTGGAATTCGTCGGGGCGACGGAGGCCAACGCGAGAGATTATGCGAGGAATGTGGATCACGCTGACGTCGTCGCTGCCCAGCAGATCGAGACGTCGGATGGGTTCAACGTCCATGCGGACCTCTCGATCTTCTATCGGATCACTGATCCCTACAAGCTCCTCATGGAGTACGGGCCAGGGAATCTCTACTTCCTGAATGGCTTGCTCACCGAAGCTCCCGCTTCCCTGAAGGCGACCTTCGGGAAACTCCAGCCGGAGGAATTCTTCACCCTCGATGAGGATGGGAGGCCTATCCGGGTAAAGTCTCAGGATGAAGCTGTCATCGACCTCTCGAGTCGGCTTGCCGATGGCGGAATAGAGGTTCAGGAAGTTCGCATCCGATACGTGACCTTCGAGGAGAAAATCCAGGGTCGTTTCGAGCTGACGAAGGTGGCTGACCAGGAGACACTTACGGAGCAGTCCAGGACGTTGCGTGAGGAGGCGAATGCCGAACTCGAACGGCTCATCGAGGAAGGACAACAGGCGGTTGCAGTACTCCAAAAAGAAGGAGAGGCCTACGTGACCGTGAAGGAGGGAGAGCGGGAAGCCTATGAACGGTCCAGAGGATCTGAAGCGGCCATGATTATCGATGTGGCTGAGGCGGAACGTACCCGGCTCATCAACGCAGCGTATCAGGGACAGGGCTCAGAGTTGCTCGTCGCGCAGCAGATGGCCGACAGCGTCCTCAGCAACCTCCCATTTCTGATTTGGCAACCGGGGGAATCGAACCCACTGGACCTGGCGAACCTACTTAGGATGATCTCGGGTGGAGGTTCACGATAATGACACGCGATCCGTCTGAAAACGAACCCATGGAAGATCTCGGCACCGAAGAAAATTCCCCGCAGGAGCCGCCTGAGATCGGTGAAACCCTGGCCGCCGTCTTGAAGCGTTTTGGGGGCAAGCTCAAGCCCACCGAAACGACCCGCGGGCTTCTGAAATGGACCCTGGTCGCCTTGTTCATCGGCACGGGCGGGCTCACCTCCGTCCGGTACGTTGGGCCGAATGAGGTGGGCGTCCGGACCAACGAATTCACGATCCCGTTACTGGCCAGGCGAGGCATCGAGCCGGTCTCCTACGGGCCCGGGGTCCACATCGTACCTCCGTTCATTACGCACATGAATACCCTGTCCACGCAGCTGCAAAAGGTGACGATGTCAGCCGAGGTGGATGAGGATGGGTTCGGGAACGATGAACTCCGTTTCAGGACCCGGGACGGGAATGACATCAAGCTCAATGTCGACTTCACCTTCCGAGTCAATGCCGCGATGGCGCCCCTGGTGGTTCAGTATGTCGGTCAGGATATGGATGAGATCATCGAAAAGTTCCGCCACCTGGGGAGGAGCGCTGGCCGGGACGACTTCGGGACGCTGAGTTCAGAGTCCTTCTATGCCACCACCGAACGAAACGTCCAAATCGCCCGCACAGAGGAGAACCTCAAGGCCGCGCTGGAGCCATACGGGATCACATTCGAAAGCGTTAACACGCACGATTTCGACTGGGCGAATCCTCAGTACAAGCTTGCTATCGACGACAAGATCGATGCGGACGCCGAGACGGAGCAGTTGGGGGCTCAAATCACTCGCCAGCTCAGTGAGAACGAGAAGCTTGTCGCCGCCCAACAGGCCATCGTCAACAGGCAAATGGAACAGGCCGACGGCCTGTATGAGCAAAAGGTCCGGGAAGTTGATGGCCTCTATGCCCGTGCCGACACCCTTGCAGCAGCGATCATCCAGGAGGGACGAAACGAAGCGGCAGCCATTCGTGCCAAGCGGCTCGCCATGAACAGTCAGGGTGGACGGACGCAGGTGATGATGGACATCGCCGCCGCCCTGGCCGGAAAGCCTGTCTATCAGCTTCCCACCCCGGCTGGTGGGGCGATTCAGACCTTCGATCTGAACGCGTTCCTGACGCTGTCAGGGCTTGATCAACTCATGAAGACGGTGCCTCCCGGTGGTGGGGGCGGAGGGGGAGGGTAGGGCCCTTCTGACCGAAACGACATGCCGTCGTTTAGCGATGTCGATCGCCACCCAGGTCTGAGGGGTAGTAACTTCTAGTTGGTCAGTCATTTCAGGTACTTCGTTCTGAAGGGTCGGGATACCCTCAGGATGTCGTTACCTGCTTTGGCCGACCAACCACTCCGCATGTACAACGGGCCTGAACTGACGGCGAAGGTGGTCCGAGCCTGGCTACGGGAGTACAACACCATCCGGCCTCACAGCTCATTGGGCTATCGACCTCCGGCGCCTGAGGCCATTCGGCACGATCCGGCGTTCCGGAATCTTCCTACGCTCCGGGATCCTCACCCGCAGGGCCAGGAGTTAGAAAGTGTGAGACAGTGAGTGGTACCGCGAGTGGGGGAACGTCACCGCATTCTCGGTGCAGCGGTGGGCATACGTTACCCGGAGGCCAAGATGAAGCTGGTAGAACTGTAGAGCCCGTCCAGATAGTCGAAAAACGGGCAGCATTCCGGCGCCTCACGGAGCGCACGATAGTGAGCAGCAAGAAAGGAAGGACTGCACTCAGTCAGGATCGAGCTTTTTCTGACAGGTGTCGCAGATACCGTGAGTGAGGTTGACCTCAGACTTCTTCACCAGATAAGACTCAAGCGATTCCCAAGTGTCCTCTTCGCTCGCTTCCGAAGCCTTGGTTTTGACCTTCTTGCACCACGCACACACCGGCACAAAGCCCTGAAGGGTCCTCATCATTGCGGCGCTCATGCGGCTCTGAATCGCGATGCCGACGTACACGAAGAGGGAGCCGCAAAAGAAGACGGCGGCAACGGTCGTCACACTGATCACGTCCTGACCCGAAAGCAGTGATACCGCAAAGGCCACATAACCGAACGTAAAGAAGACCATGAGGCCCCTGTGGAACCTGATGCGGTGCGACAACCAGGAGCGGTGGGGTTCGGTGGCCAGCTCCACTATCCCGAGCACTTCTCTAACGCGGATAACAGCCGCGAGCATAATCCCCGTACCCACCAGAACGACAGTGCCACAAACAAGAGGCAACAGGTTCATTCTACGACTCCTTGGTTGTCGCGTTGTTCGGAGACAGTTACTAGGCTAATCCCCGAACTTGGTCCCGTGAGTCAATGGCAATTCCGGACTCCAATTGACCGTGTTCCTTTGACGGCACATGTAGGCTTTCCATGCATCCGACCCCGATTCGCGCCCACTACCGGTCTCCTTCTCGCCACCAAACGCACCACCGATCTCGGCGCCACGGGTACCTTAGCCTGCTGCGGTGAGGACGAAGTGTTCCCGTGCCCGATGATGTACAGTATCGGTGCAAATGTCTCTTCCTGAACAATGTCGAACTCGTTCTTCGCGGAAGCTAGGCAAGACGGAGGAGCCAATCGATCCATCCCCGCTAGCAAAGTGGGGGGGGCATCGTTACGGTCGTGGGCGGCTATCTCTTGAATAGGCTGCTCTTCGATGATTTCGACGAAGAAACCACGACCACGGACCCTGAGACCTCTGGATTCAACTCCGGTGCCAGCGTCTCCTCCTCACCTGAGTCTTCCACTCGACCAGCCGGTGGATATTTCCCTCTCTCCCTTCTCTGACCTTGGTCCGGGACGCCAACGCCCCATGAACCAAAGGTGTTTCACTTGTTATGGATTTCCCGGAGCCCAATCCGTAATACCTGCCGGTCCCGTGTGTTGGAAAAGCGCACTCGTTGCATCGGTTGCCTTCACCAGAACGCCTGGGCACTTTGGATCTGCCATGTCGGCCGTACTACACGGTGGTTGACGCCTTTCTCCCTCAATGCCGCTAGCTGAGACTCGAAACCATTGGACTTCGCCAGCCACGCGCATCCGTGGCCACAGAGAGCTGTAGCAAAAGGGGAGTCCCGGTTCACTGAGGGGGAGGCGAATCGAATGAAGAACGAGAGGCACCTCGACGCCGTCGTCATCGGCGCCGGAGTGATAGGTGGGGCAGTCACGCTGGAGTTGGCCCGGAAGGGTTATCGGACCCTGTGTGTGGACAAGCTGCCTGCAGCGGGATACGGCTCCACGAGCAACTCATGCGCCATCATCCGAACCCACTACTCCACCCTGGATGGCACAGCCCTCGCCTGGGAGAGTTACCACCATTGGAAGAACTGGGGCGAGTACCTGGGCTTCGAGGACGAGAGGGGTTTTGCTCGCTTCATCGAAACCGGCATGGTGGTCGTCCGCTCGGAAGCGACCACCTACCAACAACACCTCACCTTCCACGACGAGCTCGGAATCCAGTACGAGGAATGGGACGCGGACACGCTCCGGTCCAAGGTTCCGTTCTATGACGTGACTGCCTACTATCCACCTCGCCGGCTGGACGACAAGGAGTTCGGAACCCCTTCCGGAAAAGAGCATCCGGGAGCCGTCTTCCTCCCTCATGCCGGCTACATCAACGATCCGCAGCTTGCCACTCACAACCTCCAGCGCTCAGCGGAAGCCGCCGGGGCCTCTTTCGAGTTCAACGCTGAGGTCGTAGAGATCCGCTGCGAGGGTGGGCGGGTCAAAGGCATAACCCTTAAGGACGGCCGGGCCGCCGCTGCCGCCGTGGTCGTGAACGCGGCAGGTCCCCACTCGGCTGTGGTGAACCGGATGGCCGGGGTGGACTCAGAGATGAAGGTCGGCACCAGGCCGCTTCGGAAGGAAGTCCACTACCTCCCCTTTCCCCCTGGAGGCAAAGGACAACCCTATGGGCGCCTGGCATCGGACGACGATGTCGGCGTGTACTCCAGGGAAGAGGCAGGGGGCCTGTTGCTGGTGGGAAGCATCGATCCGAAATGCGACTCATTGGAATGGGTAGACGACCCCGACGACTTCAACCGGGAAGTCACCGAAGGCCAGTGGAAGGCACAGGTCTACCGCATGGGCCTACGCGTTCCGGAGCTGGAGATCCCCAACAGGACCAAGGGTGTCGTCGACCTGTACGACGCCACCGACGATTGGATCCCGATCTACGACCGGTCGAGTCTGAACGGCTTCTACCTGGCCGTGGGAACGAGCGGGAACCAGTTCAAGACGGCGCCCATGGTGGGACAGCTCATGGCAGAGCTCATCGAAGCGTGTGAGTCGGGGCAGGACCACGACGCCGACCCTGTGCACATGCGAGGCCCCTACACCGGCTGGGACCTCAACATCGGCTTCTACTCCCGGAATCGGGAGATCCACCGGGACAGTAGCTTTTCGGTTCTGGGGTAGGGGAAGGCCTCTTACCCAACCTTACTCGCGAGGAAGCCCGAGCCCGGCCCTTCGGCTCGCCCTTCGCATGTGGCGGGGAGTATACTGTGGTTCCCGAACGCCGTCACAACTCTCACCCCAGGACCGGGCACCCATGCACGCACTCGACCCCCCTGGTTCTTCCGATCGACTGCTTTCGCTCGATTTCTTCCGGGGCGCCACGATGGTGTTGCTCGTGGCCGAGTTCACGATGCTCTTCGAGCACCTCGTCGATCCACCGTTTGCCGGTACGTGGGTCGAGTCGGTGTTCATGCAGTTCCATCACCACCCGTGGAATGGCCTGCGGTTCTGGGACCTCGTACAGCCCTATTTCATGTTCATCGTGGGTGTCGCGATCCCGTTTTCGGTGGCAAAGCGCAGGGAGCGAGGTCAGTCTGAACGGGACATTCGCGGACACGCGATCCGTCGCGCCCTGCTCCTGCTGCTGATCGGTTGGGCGCTGTACTGCATTGATCCCGGGCGCATCACATTCCGCTTCCAGAATGTTCTCGCCCAACTCTCTGTGACGTATACGGCTGCCTTTTTTCTCATGAATCGGTCATGGCGCACGCAGATTGGGTGGTCTGTCGCTTTTATTGCCGTCGCGGAGCTTCTCTACCGTGTCTTCTGGGTTGCCGGGTTCGACCAGCCGTTCACGCCCGATCAGAATTTCGGGGCGTGGTTCGATCTGCTCATCTCGGGGGAGTTGTCGGGTGGACATTGGGTGTCATTCAATGCAATCCCGACCACGGCGCACACGATTTGGGGCGTCGTGGTCGGGCAACTTCTCCGCAGCGACCGATCGGAGCGCGACAAGCTCAAGCCCCTACTCATCGCGGGCGTTTTGCTCCTGGTCGCTGGGTACGGCCTCGATCCCGTCACGCCGATCGTCAAGCGGATCTCGACGTCGAGCTTCGTCCTGGCGAGTGGGGGGTGGACCATTCTGACGCTAGCTCTGTGCTACTGGATCATCGACGTTCGTGGATTCCGATCCTGGGTCTCGCCCTTCGCCATTGTCGGCATGAACCCGCTGTTTATCTACGTCTTCGCCCATGTCGGAGGTGCGGATTTCGTCGCGAAGATCGTCCGGCCCTTCACGATGGGTCTGCTCGGATGGATCCACGAGCCCGCTGCCCTCGTGGTCACC